>CAYGYP010000186.1:0-4608 GCA_964354115.1 uncultured Candidatus Bathyarchaeia archaeon
CCACTCTTTCGTCTCGGTTCAGCCAGAGGACATAATCCTGACCGTAATCAAGAAAGCCGAAGACTCAGACGACATCATCCTGAGAGTGTATGAAACATCAGGGAAAGATGCGAAAGTGGTGATCCGTGTAGCCGAAACTCTGAAAGGTGCGAAGGAGACTGACCTCCTGGAAAATGAGACTTCAGAAATGCCTATCCAAGATAGAACCATTGAAGTGCCAATCTCCAAGCATGAAATAAAAACCATAAAAATGATCGTACGGACATAGACAGTGCGCGCTCTGCTTTCGTGCGACTAGACACGTTTGACCCCTAAGATAGGAACAACAACCGTGAAAGTTGTTCCTTTGCCGACAGCACTTTCTACTGATATCCTGCCTCCATGTGCTTCTACGACACGTCTGCAGATGCAAAGCCCCAACCCCATTCCGTTTGCTTTTGTTGTGAAGAGTGGCGTCCATAGTTGTCTCATTACATCCTCTGGGATTCCGACACCCGTGTCGGTGAAGGCAACTTCCAGGCTGCCACGTGATTCCTTGCTTGTAATTGTAAGTCCGCCGCCCTTTGGCATAGCATCGATCGCGTTTCTGATTATGTTGACGAAGACTCTCTTCATTTTCTCCAAGTCAGCTTTCACCCGTGGCTTGTTCTGAGTCAAGTCTCTGACTCGGACGTTTCCAGGTATGCTCACCGTGGACAATGCATCCTTAATGATCGACTTGGGATCAGTTTCCCTGAGGTCTACCCGTATTTCCCGTGAATATTCCAAAAGATCGTTTATGATATTGTTTGAGTGCTCTATGTCTTTCTCGATTATCTCAAACATTTCTCTTGTCTTTTGGTCAACTTTTGAACCTAGCTTCTTTTTCAAGTAGTACGTGGCGCCAGAAATGCCAGTCAATGGGTTGCGCAGGTCGTGACCAACCATGGCGGCTATTTCGCCGATGGCTGCAAGTCTTTCAGCCTTAAGAAGATGCTCTTGTGTCTTCTTTAGCTTCTTAGTTCTCTCTTGGACTAGTCTTTCTAGGTTCTTGGCATAATTCAAATTGCTCATCGCAGTCGCAGCATGTGACGCGAGGATCTCGAGTAGCTTTTGGTCCCTCTCGTCGAAAGCAGCCAGTTCTTTGCTGTCAACGCCTATGACGCCGAGAACTCTACCTCCTGTCTTGACTGGCACGTCGAGGCCAGAACGTATTCCAGGCATGAATTCAACCCAATCATTGTTCTTTTTTGAGTCTGGAACGTTGATTGATTTGCCGGTTCTTGCTACCTTAGCACTTACGCCTCTTTTGGTTCCGTCAAGTGGTAGCTCCATGGAGAAGAGCTTTGGATATCCTCGGTGATCTACGACTCGAAGCATGTTTTTGTTCACAGCCATAAAAAACGCGATCTCAAAGCCTAATGTCTTTTCAATAGCGTCCAACGCCAGTCGATAGATTTCCTTTTTGCTCTTTGCCATGTTTAGGGTTTGACTATAGGTGTGCAGCGTTGAAAGCCTCTCTTCAAAGCGTTTTCTTTCAGTAACGTCTCTGTACAGTCCAATAGTGCCGACAGGTCTGCCCTCAACTGTGATTGGAGCGGCAGATATGGACACTGAAACCAAAGACCCATCCTTCCTTTTTCTAACGGTATCGTAGTAAACGTATCCTTTCGAGGCCTTTTTGTCCAGCATTTCCCCTTCTTCAATCTTGTCGTTTGGCACGATCAAGCCATTGATATGTCTGTGCACGAGCTCGTCTAGAGAGTAGCCGAAAAGCTCGATGAACCGCGGATTAGCATCTACGATGTGGAAATCTGCATCCAAATAAACGGCAGCCTCAGGATTATCCATAAACAAGCGTGTAAATTTCTCGTGACTCTCTCGAATCGTTTTTTCTGTGTTTTTCAGTTGAGAAATATCTTTGTAAATTGCCACATGGCCTATGATCTTGTTTTCCACGGTTATGGGAGCTGCGCTGAGGGAAACTGGAACTAGAGTCCCATCTTTCTTCTTTCTAACGGTATCCTCCTGATAGGCTTCTCCTTTGCCGGCTCTATCGTTGAACATTTTTGCTTCTTCTACCCTGTTGTTTGGCACAATTAAATCGTCGATGTGTTTGTCTTTTATTTCATCTGAAGAGTAGCCGAAAAGCTTGGAAAAACGAGGGTTAACATCTAAGATGCGAAAATCTAAATCCAGATAGGCTGCAGCCTCAGGATTATCCATGAATAGCCTTTCAAAGCTTCGTTGGCTCTCAAGTATCTTTTGCTCGGCCCTCTTACGTTCCGAGATGTCTCTCACTATTTCTAAGCCATCTATATGACCATCTGAATGCTTAAACGGCATAGAAACAATTTCGTAGTTTCTTCCATCTTTTCCTGTTAGTTCAGCTCGAAACGTTTTCTTATGCCTGATAGCTTTTCTCATCGGGCAAGAAGAGCATGGTTTGTCAAGTCCAATGTACTCAACATAGCATTTCTTTCCAGTCACGTCGCCAAATCTATCTCTTAAGAACTTGTTCTGGTATCTAATCGTGTAGTCATAGGTGACAATGTTTACGCCCTCATTCAAAGTTGACAGAATCAAATTCAGCTTGCTCAAAGAGTCTTGTAGTTCCTTCTCAGATTCTCCGAGTTTCTGCTCCGTCTGTTTGCGTTCGCTGATCTCCCTAAAGAATGCCTGATAACCTATCGTCTTGCCATTCTTTTTCATAAACCCGATGTGAGCTTCTCCCCAGCCAATAGTTCCATTTTTGCGGACATAGGAATATTCGAATGGTTTGGGCGTTTTTCCTCTTAATGCTGAAACCATCAGCTTCAGATATTTTGGGATGTCCTTGGCTCGGACAGTCTGTAACTTCGTGAAGTGTTTGCCAACGATTTCTTCCCTGGAATACTCTGTTAACCTTAGAAAAGCGTTGTTGACCGATGTAACCACTCCCTTCATATCTATGGTTGCTATGCCGTCAGGAGCCATTTCAACCAATGACCGCCACTTCTCTTCAGACTCTCTTAGCTTATCTTCCGCTTGTCTCTGTTCAGTTATGTCCATCACACTGGCGAGGGCCCCGACATGATTTCCATGATTATCTGTAATTGGCGACGTTCCCAGCCTTGCATAGACCCTGGTTCCGTCCTTTCGAATAAACTCAAAATAGTGCTGTTCTTTAATACCTTGTTTACGGCGTTCCAGATAGTATTTGCAGATTTCCACACCTCGTTTATCCATGAATGAAAATAGATGTTTTCCTTGCATTTCATCTACAGTGTATCCTAACATCTCTGCCATGCGAGGGTTGACGAAGGTAGTGTAAGCATCTCTATCGATAACCCAGATGCCCTCATGAAGGCTTTCAACCAGTTGACGATATTTCTTTTCGCCGTTCTTCAGCGCATCCTCCATCTTTTTGCGTTCTGTGATGTCGGTTGAGATGCACAGTACTCCTTCTTTGACTGGATATACGTGAACTTCACACCAGCCTTTTCCCCCAGCTGGAAACATGTACTCATCTACGACAACGTCAGGCTTTCGAGTTTCCATTACCCTTCTGAAAGTCTTAAAGAAGTCTGTTTTCTCTATGCCCGGAAACAGTTCGGTTAGCCTGCTTCCCAAAAGCTTGTCCTTCGGCATATTGGCTAGTCTCGTCGTGGCATCGTTTACTATTAGGTGTCGCCACTCTCTGTCAAGCAGATAAACACTATCTGAAATGGATTCCAAGAGATTCCTGTAGCGTTCCTCGCTCTCCTTCAACGCTTCCATTGCTCTTTTTCTTTCGACAGCCTTGCGTATGCTGTGTGCCAGCTCACCATAAACGGTTTCGGGGTCCCCAGATTTGTTGAGGTATCGGTCTGCGCCATAGTTTAAGGCTTTTATGGCTACTTCTTCTTTGCCTCTTCCCGTGAACATTATGAACGGAATGTATTCCTTCCTGTCTCTCAACTCCTTCAAGAATGCCAAACCGTCTTTTCCAGGCATTTGGTAATCTGAAACAACAACGTCGAATTTTCCTCCTTCCAGTTTTTCCATGGCCTCTTCAACGGATAGAGCAGTTTCAACTTCGAAGGGGCCTTCAGTTTGCAGACATTCTTTTGCTACTTTTAACAGGCATTCTTCGTCGTCAACGTGCAAAACTCTGATATGCTCTTTCTCACGCAAATCTATGACTATCCCTGTTGAGGCATGAACCACAGATTCACTCAAGTAGAGCACTCCACCTTATACCGCGCGTTAGTAGAAGACGTGAAAACCTTCACACAAAAGGTTTATGAATTGACCATAAATATCAGCATTCCACCTTTGAATCTTGAGCGTGTTTGGGTTCGAAACGCGTTGAAAAGAATTGCGCGCGCATAAACCATCGGACTAATACCGATCGCCCGCGCGTTCGTGCAGAACAACACGTCTGATATTGACAAAAACGGCGACATTGGAACAGCAAGCAACTTTACAACTGAGCAGTACAATGACGGTGTTTTCGACACTCTTGCTGAAGCCGACACAAACAACAGCAGTCCAGAAAAGTATTCGTACTTCAACAATAACGGAGATGTGTGGACTAATCCGTCAAACGCCTATGACAACGGCACTGGAACAGCTGCCACGTACACTTGGAGCACATCTAGGTACACC
>CAYGYP010000187.1:0-4582 GCA_964354115.1 uncultured Candidatus Bathyarchaeia archaeon
CGGAAATCGTCTACGATTTTTACGACCATCTTAAGGGGATTAGTCACGGCTACGCGACTATGGATTACGCTTTCCTCGGGTTCGAGGCCGCTGACCTTGTCAGAATCGACATCCTCGTCAACAAGACCCCCGTCGATGCCCTGTCCCGGATTCTCCACCGCTCGGTGGCAGAGCAGCGAGGCCGGAAGCTGCTCGTCAAGCTGCGTAAGACCATCCCGAGACATCAGTTTGAGATTCCGCTGCAGGTAGCCATCGGCAGCAAAATCATCGCCCGAGAGTCTATCAAGCCGTTCCGAAAGGACGTAATAGCCGGGCTTTACGGCGGCGACGTTACTCGAAAAAATAAGCTGCTTGACAAACAAAAAAAGGGCAAAAAACGTATGAAGTCCGTCGGTCAGGTCCAAATCCCTCAAGCGGCCTTTATGAGCATTCTTGATACCAGTGACTGACACGGAATCCAAATCAAATCTCAAATCAAAAATCGCAAATAACAGATTGATTCCGCCTGCCCTCGAATGTCGTAGTCTATGGTCGTTATCTGGGGTCCACTACTCTCAATCCTTCCGCTTTTCTTCTTGACATTTCAGTCTAAATCATATATCTTAGTTCATATCTAATTTAGGAGGCGAGTATTTGAAAAATCTTATTTTTACTTCTGTCTTCCTGCTCTTAACTGTTCCCTGCCTTGCGGAAATAATCATCGTTGATGACGATTGGCCTTACGATTTTAATAACATTCAGGCGGCAATCGACTATTCCAGCAACGGCGATTTTATCTTTGTCTTCCCCGGCACATACACCGGCCCCGGCAACCGCGATATCGATTTCCTCGGCAAAGCTGTCACGGTCCGAAGTATTGTCCCGACAGACCCTTACTTCGTCGCCCAGACAATTATTGACTGTAACGGCCTTGGCCGTGGCTTTAACTTCATAAGCGGCGAGGACGCCAATTCCGTACTCGCCGGCTTTACCATTACAAATGGTACGGGACGTTTTGGCGGTGGTATCTACTGCGAATCCAGCAGCCCAATGATTACCAACTGCATTATCAGCGGAAATACAACAGACGGGGGCGGTGGAATATACTGTTACATAAGCAGTCCAAAGATTATTAATTGCACAATAACCGGTAACTCAGCCGAGCGCGAGGGCGGCGGTATCTTCTGCTTCGACGACAGCAGCCCAATGATTACCAACTGCATTATCAGCGGAAACACGGCAGGCGAGGGCGGCGGTATCTTCTGCTTAGGCAGTGGCAGTAGCCCGGTAATTACTAATTGTACAATCACAGGCAACTCAACCGTGTACGGCGGCAGTGGCGGAGGAATATACTACTCCTCCACGAGCATCTCAAAGGTTACTAACTGCACCATAACTGGCAACTCAACCAAAGGCAACGGCGGCGGAATATACTTCGCAAGTAGCTCGTCGTCGATATTCCTAACAAGCAGCATTATCTGGAGCAACGCCGACAGTAGCGGCACAGGCCAATCTGCGCAAGTTTATGATGGCCAGCCGAACGTATGGTTCAGTTGTATCAAGGACGATAATCCTGACGATGCCGACATCCCCTTTGGTGAAGACAGATGCAACATCGACGACGACCCCTGCTTTGTCGAACCAGGCTTCTGGGATGTGAACGGCTTCTGGCACGACGGAGACTATCATTTGCTCGCCAGCTCTCCCTGCATCGAGGCTGGAAATCCCTCTTACACATACCACACGGGTGATGTGGATATGGATGGTCAGCCCCGCCTGATGGGCCGGTGCGTTGATATAGGAGCCGATGAGTTTGAAATTGCAGTTATAGTCGTCACCAAACCGCAGAGCGGTGAAGTCTGGGCCGCAGGAAGCACTCACCAAATCAATTGGGATAGCTACGACATAACCGGCACCGTTGATATTTCTTACAGTACTAATAATGGCGCCGACTGGGTAATGATTGATAACGCAGCCGATACCGGAAGTTTCTTATGGCATCTGCCGGGCGCGGTCGATTCTAACCGCTGTCTTGTTTCAGTTGAACCCAATGTCCCTGTTCCTAATCTCATTTGCATCGATAGCAACATTTTTACGATTCATCCTGATTCTCCCGGCCCGCCGGTTGTATCTAAATGGAAATCTCTTGGCGGCGATTTTGATAGGGCCGGTTTAAGCCAAAATTATGGCCCGGAACTTGGCTGTATCAAATGGCAGTTCCAGACAGCTGGCCCCGTATCGGCAAGCCCCACAGTTGGTGCTGATGGCAGGGTGCATTTGTCCTGCGAAGATGGCAATCTATACACTCTTGATGCCAATGGCCTGCTTCAGTGGAGTTATGATACTAATTCGCCGCTTCTCAGTTCTCCCTCAATAGGCCTTGACGGCTCCGTTTTCGTCGGAGGCCAAAATGGAAAGCTTTATGCGATTGATATAGATGGTAATCTGCGATGGACGCACAGTACCGATGGTCTCATCCATTCCTCGCCGGCGGTATCACCGGACGGCAATGTATACGTCTGTTCGCAAGATGGCTCGCTTTACGCATTGGGCCACGATGGTAGCGAGTTGTGGACCTTTGAAACAGGCGGTTCAGGCCCCGTCACCACCGGTGCCATTTTTGCCTCTCCGGCGATAGGTCCTGATGGCACCATCTACATCGCCGGATTGTATGACCCGAATCTGTATGCGCTGGACCCGAACGACGGCAACGTTAAATGGAGTTGCTCTTTTTTAGACCCCTGTGAACCGAACGGCCCAAAGCTCCGGCCGTTCGTCTCCCCGGTTGTCGCACCAAACGGAACCGTATACCAGACATTGTTCTCCAATCCTAAACGACTTATTGAAGAAGCGCCTTGGGATTACATTCCGTTCTGGTACGATTCCAAACTCTACGCAATCGACTCCAACAACGGAAACATAATCTGGGCAACTAATATGACCGAAACTGCCACACAGAATGAAGAATATGGGCCGCCGGAACCGAATTATTGGTTTAAGCGATACTACGCCTTCGCGGGGCATCAGGAGGTTCCGCCATATCCATACACCGCCTCCTTCATCCTGGGTCTGGACTTTGTGCGGTATTACCGTGTGAGTAATTCGAGTTGGTCAGAGTCCGCTTTAGGGCCCGATGGCACAGTTTACGTCAGCTTCGACGACCAGTACCTACGAGCAGTTGACCCCAATGGCTCTATTAAGTGGGTAACTTCGCTGGGTTGGGTGGGCGGCTTTACCCTGACCGTCGGTAGTGACGGCCTCATCTATGCCGCAAGTGCCGATGGCTACCTTTACGTTGTTGACCCCGATGGCAAAGAAATCGCTCGATTCGAAGGAGATGATTGGCTGAGTTTCCCCGTTATAACAGCGGATAATACAATGATAGTCCGCGATGCGAATAATACCGTATGGGCTATTGGTGGCAGCGGCTGCGAAGGACAAGCCGCCGCACTCCACAGGCCCGGAGACTTAAACGCCGATTGGTCTATAAACTTTATCGACTTTGCTGTAATGGCGGATGGTTGGCTCAACTGCACGGATACAAGCTACGACCCTGTAACCAAAGCCCCGTACTGTGATGACTCGGACAATGAAATCTTTCTTGAAAGCGACATAGACAGAGATTTATATGTCGATTTCGCCGACCTTGCAGAACTGGCAAATCGGTGGCTGAATGAGGAGTAATTAAATTATGAAACCGGAAAATTCTTTTACTAAAAAAGACCTTGCCATTGTTCTGGTTTGTATCGTTTTTCTTCTGGCCAATATCGCAGCCATTAGCGAAGGCGGCCGAACACGCGCTCAAGCGACCGTCTGCCTCTCCAATCTCCACAAATGGGGACAGGTTTTTCAGGCCTACACCGCCGACAACGATGGCTTCTTCCATAGTAGGGAAATCGGGACCGATGCAGGATATAGAAGGATGTGGCACCTGGTCTATAAGCCATATTACAACGACCCAATGATGCGCTTCTGCCCGACAGCCACAAACCCCAGCATTAAGACAGGTCCGTTTGGCACCTGGAACATCTCGCTTGGCTCGTGGAATCCAGAGAACTATCCAATTCCAAGGGAAGGTGATGACCAAACTGGTCCTCGAGCTCCTACCGGCAGCTACGGTATGAATCGCTACGTCGAGAATATGAAAGGTGGTATGGTGGGAACGGACCCGTATTACTGGAGGAGAGTTGACGCAAGAGGCGGAGATAAAGTCCCGGTGCTTATGGATTGTCAGTATATATATTATTGGCCAAGCTCCACCGCCGAACCGCCCGCATACGATGGCGACTGGACCACCCCCGAAATGCACTGGATATGCATCAATCGACACGATGGTTTCGTAAACGTTTGTTTCCTGGATTGCTCCGCCCGCAAGGTTGGACTTAAAAAGTTGTGGACGTTGAAGCACAGTCGACTGTACGACACATGCGACCCAGGTGGGTGGACTATATGCTCATTCGGCGGTGACGAGCAGGCCTGTGCAGCCGCCTGGGATGAAGCAGCGACTTGGATGAAGGATTTCCCGGAGTACTGAGAAAAAGACCGTTGCACAAAAAAACCCCGCGGCGAATCCTTTCGCCACAGGGCTATAAAAATCTATCAC
>CAYGYP010000188.1:0-4576 GCA_964354115.1 uncultured Candidatus Bathyarchaeia archaeon
TTGGCCTCAATCCTAAAAAGGGAATTCGTACAGCAATAGTCAACTGTCCACTGAAGAGAAACGGATCTCCAATCCAAACGGTTGCTCTGTAATTGAAGTTCACAATACTTTAATGTGTGTTTCTTCACCGTTAGGCAACAGTGGATAGTTTGAGTCAACGCAAGATTAAACGCGAAGAGAGTTCTGTAGAGGCGAGCTCTGCCGGATTCGATCTGGAAGAGACAGCGTTTGTAATTAGACCTGCAAAAGTTGAAATCGGATCAGGATACACTGTTGCCGTCGACTACGATGACCATGACAGACCTGTAATAGACGTTAAAACCTACGGAACGGTAGATATGGCGAGAGTACAAAGGGAATTGGAAAACGTATTCCCGAATGCAAAGATAAGACACTTGAACCGAGCATCTTCCGTATCCATAATCAAAAAAGCCAAAAGAAAAAGAAAATAGCCAATACACGTGGAGCTTGGCGAGCAAGTTTTGCTGTGCGCGCCCTTCAACAAAAACTGAAGTATTTGATTAGCTCCAGCAATTGTATTTTGAATCATGATTAAGAAACCATAAGCTTTACTTCAATTGTTCAACATGGTGATTCATGATCGCCCACAACAGGCGATATCGACAGTGGAACAATTGTCATACGAAGATTGGCTCAAGGGAAAATCAGACGAAAGCGCGCACAATGAAATTATGGCTTTTCTAATGGTGATTCTGGGCATGAACAACTCAATAGGAGGACTGATCGTTACAATCATCACGCTCGGGCAACCGAACATTTTCCTTTTCATGACTCAACAACCCATCAGCATGTCTGCTGCTTTGGGGCCGATCTTGACAATTGTGGGTTTTCTGCTCACTTCGGCTGGCTTCATTCTGGTTGTTTACTATGATAGGAAAAGATCCTGGTACATGGGGGAGATACACAAGGCTAGCATGTTTGAGAAGAAAAAATCCAAAGGTAAAGCCGTTAATCCGATTCTGGAACCATACGTTCGCGAAGAAGAAAGTCAAATCAAGGCTACTTGAATCATCTAGGCTTCTGCAGGCTTTGAAGAGGAGTTTTCAAGAATATTTAAAAAGCAAGTGCGAACCTTTTAGTCTCAACAGTGGCGTTAGGCTTGAAGGCGCTAGTCCTGAGTGGGGGCAAAGGTACCAGACTGCGACCGTTAACGTTTACGTTGGCTAAGCAGCTTATACCAGTAGCGAACAAGCCAATTCTAGGCTACGTTCTTGATCAGGTTGCTGAGACGGGCATAGAGGACCTTGGTCTGATAATAACGCCGGAAACAGGGAACTACGTTAGAGAATATGTTAAGGATGGTTCAGAGTGGGGCTTCAAAGTCAACTACATCACCCAAGAACCACTTGGCCTCGCCCATGCAGTAAAGACAGCTAGAGACTTCCTGAAAGATGACGATCTCATCATGTGCCTAGGAGACAACCTTCAAGGTTTGGGCATAGCTGGTTTGGTGAAGAGGTTCGAGCGTGAAAGATTAGATGCGCTTATCCTTTTGAAAGAGGTGGATGATCCTTCCAGATTTGGAGTAGCGGTCTTGGATGGAAAAGGCGATGTTGTACGACTTGTAGAAAAGCCCAAAGAACCGCTCAGTAATCTTGCGATAGTCGGCACATACGTGTTTTCCAACAAGATTCATCAGGCAATAGAAAGGATTAGGCCTTCATGGAGGGGCGAGCTGGAGATAACAGACGCATTGCAAGAAATGATAAACATGCGATTCAAGGTCAAGGCTGAAGTGCTTGAGACATGGTGGTTGGACACGGGGAAGAAGGATGATATACTGGTGGCGAACGCGAAGATCTTGGACGAATACATAAAAAGGGACATTAGAGGAAAAATCAGCAACAGCAATGTCGAAGGAAGAGTCCATGTTGACGTCGGCGCGAGAATAGCAGATAGTACAGTCAGAGGGCCATGCGCGATAGGCAAGAACACGGTAATAGAGAACTCTTTCATTGGACCGTACACAAGCGTCGGCAACGAGACACAAATCATAAACTCAACCGTGGAATATTGTGTGATCCTGGAAAACGCTCTGATAAAAGACGTGGAAAGACTTGAAGAAAGCTTAATCGGCAAAAACGCAAAAATAACCAAAAACCGCAAGAATAGCACTATCAAATTACATGTAGGAGACTATTCAGAGGCAGAAATATGAAAGAATACCCGCTTAAAGGAGTAAGAGTCTGCGAAATAAACCTCCTTCCAGACGAAAGAGGCTTTTTTGCCGAAGCATTAAGAGACGATTGGAAGGAACTGCTCGGAGAAGATAGGGTTACACAGGCAAACATGAGTTTTAGCTATCCAAACATAATCCGAGCATGGCACAGACACGTAAGAGGACAGACGGACTACTTCTTAGTGCTCAAGGGAGCTATGAAAATCTGTGCGTATGAAGAAGAGACAGGAAAAATGGCTGAGGTCGTAGCCAGCGGCGAAAAGCCCGTAGTAGTGAGAATACCAGGCAGGTACTTGCATGGAACAAGGACAGTCAGCAACGAACCATCGCTGACAGTCTACTTCGTGACAAGACTCTACGATTACAAGGATCCTGACGAAATCCGCCGACCATGGAACGATCAGTCGATAATCCCAACAGAGATAAACGGCAAAAAAGACGATCCTCGAGTCGGCAAACCATGGGACTGGTTTGCTCCTCCACATAAGTAGAAGTGAAACGCAATGAGGGTGTTAGTCACAGGCGGAGCAGGATACATAGGCTCCGTTCTTTCAAGAATTCTTCTTGAGAAGGGCTATGAAGTAACACTTTTGGACAGACTCTTTTTCGGGAAAGAGTCGATAAAGGAAATAGCTGAGAGAATAACCCTCGTCAAAGATGACATACGATGGTTCGAACCGAGAATCCTGAAAGGTGTAGACGCAGTTTTCGACTTAGCATCTCTTTCAAATGACCCCAGCGGTGAACTTGACCCTCAGAAAACGCTCGACATAAACTACAAAGGAAGAGCCAGAGTGGCCGCTCTTTCGAAGAAGTACAACGTGGAAAAATACGTTTTGGCCAGTACCTGCAGCGTTTATGGCTTCCAAGAAGGAACATTAACGGAGAAATCCAGTTTAAACCCGTTAACAACATATGCAAAGGCCAACGTGCTGGCTGAAAAAGAGGTTCTACCACTGGCCGACAGGTCATTCAACGTAACTGCTCTCAGACAGGCGACGGTCTATGGTTTTTCGTCCAGAATGAGGTTTGATCTTGCAATTAACGGCATGGTATTAGGCTTTTTCAAAAACGGGAACATACCCATTATGCGAGACGGAAAGCAGTGGCGCCCCTTCGTACACGTGAAAGACACGTCGAACGCGTTCATCAAAATTTTGGAGTCAGATTCGGAATTGGTTAATGGTCAGATTTTCAACGTGGGAAGCGGCGAACAGAATGTTCAGGTCTTTGACCTGGCTGGACTCGTAGCTGAGTCCATCAATTTACCATTCAACTATGAATGGTACGGTTCACCTGACACGAGGAGCTACAGGGTGAGCTTTGACAAGATCCAAAGAACACTGAACTATAGACCAAGCTACACGCCGAAAGAGGGGTCAAAAGAAGTGTTCGAAGCGCTCAAAGGAGGAAAGCTGAGCGCTGACGATCCGAAAACGATAACGGTCAAATGGTATCAACATTTGCTAGAAATGCACACTTTTCTCAAGGACGTTGAAATTAACGGAGCCTTGCTATGAGAATAGTCGTTTTAGGCTCAAATGGACAACTCGGCACAGACCTCATGAAAGCGCTACGTGACGAGCATGAAGTAGCGGGCTTAGCCCATCAGGACATTGAAGTTGCAGACTACAAGAGCTGTCTAATCCTAAAGGATCATCGTCCTGACATAATAATAAACACTGCAGCATTTCACAAAACAGATCAGTGTGAAGAAGAGCCTCTGAAAACGTTTTCTGTGAACGCCATAGGCGCCAGAAACGTAGCCACAATATCTAGGGAGATTGAAGCCACAAACATATTCATCAGTACCGATTACGTGTTTGACGGATCCAAAGATAAACCTTACACAGAAAATGACGCGCCAAACCCGGTCAACACCTATGGAATCTCAAAGCTGGCAGGTGAGTTATACACCAAGCAGAACCCCGAGTATTACACAGTGAGAGTTGCAAGCCTTTTCGGCGTCGCAGGAGCAAGCGGCAAGGGAGGAAATTTCGTCGAGACCATGATCAAAAAAGCCGAGAGAAACGAACCCATCAGCGTTGTGGATGACATGTGGATGAGTCCCACGTACACGAGAGACGCAGCCACAACGATACGAAGCATGATACAAGCAAAACTGCCCTATGGGACATACCATGCGACAAACAAGGGATACTGTACATGGTTCGAATTCGCCGAAGAAATACTGAGACTGGCGGGCCTAAAAGCAACACTGACACCGATAAAAACAAGTCAGTCGCAAGCCAAAGCTCGGAGGCCCAGTTTCTCAGCATTAAAAAGCACCAAACTTCCAAAACATGGCATACACGTAAGAGAATGGAGAAAAGCACTTGCCGATTACTTAGCTGAAAAAGGACACCTACAAAGAAG
>CAYGYP010000189.1:0-4571 GCA_964354115.1 uncultured Candidatus Bathyarchaeia archaeon
GCTCTGCAGATTTCATGAAGTGTTCAACAGCCTTTTCATACTCTTTTAAAGCGTATCCGCATTCGCCTGCCTTATAATACATTGTTGTGGCATCAAAGAAGTTCTGCACTTTCCGGTACAGCTCAGCAGTTCTTAGGAAAAGCTCCCTCGCTTCTTGGTGTTTGCCAGCGTCCATAAGGGCGTTCGCGTCTTTGTGCATTTTAACTGGGTCTTCTCTAACTTTCTTCTCACTCATGACGGCCAACTCTCAACTTGCTATTATCAAGCAATGCACTCCCATTTAGATTTTCCCCTTTCGCTGCAACTGGGCAGAGGCTTAAGCGCTCACCAAAAACTATACCCCCTCCATAAATAGAGAGAACTTCAGCGTAGAACCAGCGATAGACATCATGCGAAAACTAGCGTCTAGAACTGCTGCTCAGAAAAAACTGTACCCCCCTTATAAAAAGGACACAACCATAAAGAGAACCACAAGTACAGCCCGCACATCATTTTCCTAGCCCCGTTCCCTATACCTGTTTCTGTGAAGAAAGAACATTTTGAGGTAGTTCAAAAACTCGCGTCAGAATTTTTGCTACATTCAAGTGGAAATTAGGGATAACCTAGGCAAAACCATCAACAATTTGCTTTTCTTCATCGGTCAATCCGTACAATTCGTAAACAAGATCATCAATTTTTTCCTCGTAAACAGTCGCTTCGCGTTTGAGCAATTCTATGCGAGACGAATCTGAAATTGTAGATATAATTTGGTATAACCGCATGATCTTCATAGCGAGCGCAACTATTTGATCCTTTAAATTAGTTTGACATGAATCGTTAGGAATTATTATCGGCAACGATTGAATGTATTGTTTGTTATAGGCAAAGAAACCACCGCTAAAACGAGTACTGACCTTCTTTGTCAAATAATCTAGTAGTTTGCTGTTCAGCAGACCAATAAGATAGAACGGATCTAAACCTGATTTCTCGTCAATTGAAAGCCCATAACCGCCCCCGCCACCTCCCCCGCTGCCAAGGAAATAGTAGAAACCTTGTTCATCATAGACAAATGCTGCCTTTTTGGCTATAGATGGTGTTAGTATCTTTACTTTGCTACATTGCACCAAGTTCTGATTTCTAGAGTAAGCATACCACTCGGAGCATTTCCATTTTCCATGCTCTCTTTCTTCCAACATTTTTCTGTTTAATTTAAGATAATTGGCGCAATTAGGGAATTTGGTTTCAAGTTCATCAAAAGGAATGAGCTTTGCTATTGAGCCAGTAACATTGTATGGAAAAATCACGTATCTTTTAGGATTAACTATTTTGTAGCGTCTAATATCAAGGGAACCCTTCAAAAGGGGCTTGAGTAACTTTCGTTCAATTTTTACGTTCCTACCGAGAGCCTTTGAATAGAGTTCGACCTCTTCACAATTTATCCCACTCTTAAGTTCTAAAACAAATACTTTATCAGCCCCTGTGATTATTCCTTGAAAAATCTTGTTGCAGACATCTGACAATACAGGTTTAATCAAAGCCATCCTATTTAGTAACTTGAATTCTTTGCCGAAACCGAACTGCCACGGTTGCTCGGAATTGTCAGTGAAGTTTAATTCTCCAACAAAAAGAGACGAGTTACTGTACTTAGTGTTTCTCTTAATCAAGAGCAGTTGGTTAGCTGGATTTTCGAGTTTTTTTATTTCAGCGTATTTGAATATCTTCTTTTCAGCCTTGCTCAGAAATAATAGGTTTGTATAAGTAGTCGCTTGTTCGAAGACTTGTTGATCAGTGAAATTCACAATTTCTCGCAAGTACCTATTATTAGATATTAGATACCGTAAGTTCTTGCCGTATTCAGCTTGGAAAAACTTGTTTGGAAGAATAAATCCAAACAATCCGTTATCATCGAGCAACTGAATTGCTCTTTCTACGAACACAACATAAATGTCGTAGTTGCCGCTTTCGGCGGTGTTGTACTTGCGCGAAAAATATTCAACTTCTTTGGAAGCCCATTCTTTCATGGTCTGAATGCGGACATATGGTGGATTACCAATAATAGCATCAAATCCACGTTTTTTGTTGATTACACTCCCAAATCCCGTTTCTTTTGAGTACCAGTCGAAACAATTGACTTTCTCTTTCTCCGCATCTTCTACGAGTGTCTTTTGTTCAAGGAAATCAAAACTGATGAGCGAGTTTCCACAGCGAATATTTTTTGAAAGCGACGGCAAGAGTTCCTTGTTATGCGGAAGAGCTCGTTCACCCTCGAGAATTTTGATGTATAAGCTCATCATGGTTATTTCTACGGCTTGAGGGTCTAAGTCAGCACCATAGATGTTGTTTTTTAGTATCTCTCCTTTCTTGTAGATACTCAAGCGAGGAATTTCGTTTCCGTCTTCATCGTAAGTTGCAACCAGGTTTGGAAAGAGCTCGCCGCGTCTTGCTTCTCTGGGATATTCCGCATAATACTTCAAATGATACTGGAACAAACGGTCCAGAGCCTCAATTAGAAAACTGCCACTTCCGCATGCGGGATCAAGGATGTGAATACTTTCTATTTGTTTAGGTGACCTGCCTTCAATGAGTTTGCCAACAGTGTTTTCAACGATGTAACTGACAACCCATTTCGGTGTGTAATAAACTCCGCCAGCCTTGCGGACTTCTGGTTTTTCTTCAACTTTGACTCTTTTCTCAGTCAACCGAATGGTTTTTCCTAAGTACTTCTCATAAATTGTTCCGAGAAGTTCTACGCCGATAACAGCGAAGTCATAAGGACTCTTGGGGTAGTACAATTCCTCAATTATTTCAGCTATTACCTGTGAGCCATAGGATATCTTCTCACAGGGATGGTCTTTGAAAATCTCGCCATTGAAATCGTGATTGAGCTGTTTGAATAATGAATTTAATTGCGCTTGAATATCTCGATGTCTTCCCTCTTTCCAATTCTCAACAATTTCTTTCAAAGTCTTAGAGTCAATAATTTTTCTGTCCTCTAGAAGGCGTATGAAAATAAGCCTGTCTAATAATCGCTGGACAACATCGTTGAGCTCTCGAACCGTTATTTCAGAATTATGCTTGTAAACGTCTTTTGCCAGTTCTTCTCTCCAAAAGGTCATCTGTTCAAGAAATGCGGTATCAACTGGAATGCGCAACCGTTTTGCTGAAGGATCTTTCGAACCTAATTGGTCAAGTGAACCGCTGGCGACCTTTTCCTTAGAGAAAAGCCAAAGCTGCTCGAAATCTGCAGTCCCAAATTTGGTAAATTCAAGTTCAAAAACTAAACCAAGTTTCGGTTGTTTCAAGTCTGGTTTTAGCGTTGTGTCAAAGACTCTGAATGATTTGAAATCAGTTAAAACAACAACGTTCACACTGCGAGTGTTCCAACCATAACGCTTGGCTTGGAAGATGTCTTCCGGCTTGTCAGTGCCCTTAGATGGCGTTTTGGCTTCTACAAAAAATCGATCTTCACCCTTAACGCGAAATGAATAGTCTGGGCGACCTTTCGTATCGCCTTTTTCAACAAGAACCTCTCGCTGAAGCCTAGACAACTTATTCTTGTTTACTATGTCCCAACCAAGTGCTTTGAATAGTTCGTCTATAAAGTCGGTGCGAAGCTGGCTTTCCAAGTATCCGCTTGACTCGTACTCAGATTGGTTTGACGCAAATCGGTCTGCAAGTTCTTGAATTGCTCTTTTTGCGTATTTTAAGTCTGCTTCAGACAAGGCAATCGACTAAAGATATGTTGGGCGACATTTTATATTTTGTTGTGCTTTCTTCGCGTTTATTTTTGTTTTGTTTGTTGTGATGTTGGTTGATTTGTTTGCATCCTCTGTTCTGCGTGTTTTTCTAGTGGGTTGTGTATTTGTTGGTTTAGGCGCTCGTACTGTTCTCTATGGAAAAGAGAAAATATAGAGATAAAAGGAACCTCAGCAAATTATAGCGATTATAACATGTGATACACTTGAACACGGAGAAAAGCGTCCTCAAAACACCGCTCAAGCTAGCATTAGCAGCAGTCTTCGCTGCCCTCGTATGCGTAGCCACTTTAGCTCTCGTCATAAGCATCCCAGCAACCTCAGGATACTTCAATTTAGGCGAAACAGTGATTTACATGGCAGCGTTGCTGTTCGGTCCACTTGTTGGCGGGATAGCGGGAGGCGTGGGTGCAGCGATAGCCGACATGCTGGTCGCTGCCCAGTTTGCTCCGGGAACGTTGATAATAAAGGGTTTCGAAGGAGCCATCGTCGGCTTCCTCAACAAAAAAATCCAGAAACGAACCCGAAGCCTCAGCCTAAGCGCCACAGCTTCCGTCATCATAGGAGGACTAGAAATGGTCGCAGGATACTTCATCTACGAACAGCTGGTGCTCGGTTATCCTCTAGCCGTGGCGCTCGTGGAAGTTCCATTCAACGTTGTGCAGATGCTCGTCGGCTTAATCGTTGCCGTAATCATCGTGCATATCGTTTTGCGTGTCTTCCCACAACTTAAAAGCTAGACGTGCAACATTTTAATCGAGGTTCAAGATGAAACTGCCGCCGGGAAAAATTCCCGTAGACATCCTGAAAGAAGTCGTCTTCAAGAATCTAGGCGCT
>CAYGYP010000190.1:0-4562 GCA_964354115.1 uncultured Candidatus Bathyarchaeia archaeon
CAAGGACCGGAACATGCTGGTCAAGCTCGACACCAACGGGTCGCGGCCGGAGCGGTTGGCCGACCTCGTCGGGGCAAAGCTTGTGGACCACATCGCCATGGACGTCAAGGCCCCGCTGCATCGGTATAAACAGGTCACGCGGTCCGACGTGTCCGAGGACGACATCGCCCGCAGCATCGAGTTCATCCGGACATCGGGGCTGCCTTATACGTTCCGGACCACGGTCGTTCCGGGGCTGGTGGGGGAGAAGGACCTGCTCGAGATCGCCCAGATGCTCCACCGGGCCAAGCGCTTCCAGATCCAGCAGTTTTCGAGGCGGAACCCGGTGGACAAGATTTATGCCCTGGTCGAACCCTACCCTGAGGAAGAGATTAGCCGGCTGGCCGGGCTCGTCAAGCCGTATTTCGACGACGTCCGCGTCGAAGGTGTCTAGTTCGGTGTCATTAATTCGGTGCCAGGCAACTATTTACCGAAATACTAAAAAATGGATTAGGGTAATTAGTTGCCTGGCACCGAATTAAGGGGAGAGCGATGAAGCTCAGAGTGAAAAGAATAAGCGCTGGGGCCAAGCTGCCGGTTTATCAGCATCCGGGCGATGCCGGGATGGACCTGTTCGCGGCCGAGGAAGTGACCTTGGGTGCGGGCGAGGTGAAATCCGTCCCGACCGGGATCAAGATGGCCATACCCGATGGGTACGTCGGGCTCATTTGGGACAAGAGCGGGCTCTCGCTCCAGGGCGTCCACAGGTTGGCGGGGGTCGTGGATGCCGGCTACCGGGGCGAAGTCAAGGTGGTGATGGCCAATCTGGGCAAGGTGCCTTACGTTTTCAAGCAGGGGCAGAAGGTCGCCCAGATGCTCATCCAGCCGGTCGAGGCGGTCGATATAGTGGACGTCGGCGAGGGTAACCTCGACGAGACCGCGCGCGGCGCCGGCGGCTTCGGCTCCACCGGCCATTTCTAAATTCACCCTTTAGGATGAAAAAAATCATATGCGGACTCACCCTTAAAGATGTTGACATAGTCCATATTTAGCCGTATGTATGCTATAGGCATATATACAAATAGCCTATGTATAGGCAGAAATTGGGGGGCAAGATGAAACACGTCTTGAGCATCCTGGCCTGTCTGCTTGTCCTGACCCTGCATTGCTCCGCGGGAACAGTAAGAGTGGGGGGGTCGATAGGCTATTATTCGCTAGCCGATTCAATCTACAAAGATACCTATGGCTCAGGCAACCTGATTTATGATGCATCTCTCAGCTATGACCTATTGCGAAACCTCGAAATCAGGGGAGAGGTGGGCTATTTCAGGGATAAAGGGGAGACGACGCTGACCCGAGAAGAGATCAAATTTTCGATGATCCCTGTGGTCATCGGGCTAAGGGCAAAATTGGTCACGATCAGAAAATTCAGCCCTTACCTTGGCGCCGGAATCGATTTCTACTTTTTCGAAGAAACAGCCCGGCTGGGGGATACCTCAGATTCGACGACTGGATTTCACCTTGAAGCGGGGAGCTATATAGCTCTAGGGCGAAGATTCCATCTGGATTTGAATTTGCGCTACATCAAAGCGGATGCTCAACCTCTGGATGAAACGATAAAATTGGGCGGATGGAGAGCCGGGGTTGGGGTAGGGTATTCTTTTTAAACGAATAAGATGAAAAATCCAGCAAAGGGAACGATGTCATGAAAAAGAGAGTTTGGCTGCTCCCTCTGGCAATTTTTCTGGTCATGTCGGCGGTCGGTTCAAACGGGGCAAAAGAGTTCCCAGGCCGGCAGTCTTCTGCCTGGTGGAGTCCGGATTGGCATCATCGGGTCAGGGTAGAAACCTTCAGCGGGAGATTCGATCGGGCGGACGAGCCCGTTGAATTAAAGGCAGACTTCGAAACGATTCTCTCCCGGCTGGGAATCCCGGGCACACTCGACCCAAACTCCATAAGGGTCATAGATCAAAGTGGTTCTGCCAGAGAAGTTCCCTCTCAATTTGAGCCGGCTTCAGGAGAGATCATCTGGCTCACGGGAAGAATGGAGGCGGACACTTCAAAAACATACTATGTTTATTTTGATGTCTTGGAGAACGGCCCCAAACAAGCTCCTCGATACTATGACGCCATGGAGAATGGAGGGATGTTGGTTCTCCCCTTCGGCGCCCACATCTCCGTCGTTTACAAAATTGATGGCAGCGAATACGAGGTCGCGAGGATCAACCAAGCCACCGGAGGAATAGACTATCTGAAGCCGCCTCTGGGGAGCCCGCTTATTGATGGCGGAGGGGCCTTCCTAGGGTTGAAGACGGAAGAGGGGATGTTCGAAGGAGGGGTGGTTTCCATCACCGGGGGTCCCCTCCGTTATCGGATAGAGTTTCACTATGAACCGAAAGCGCCGGAGAGCGCCATTGCCTATTCTCATTATGTCTATACGTTTTACTACGCTTCAAACGGGAGGGAGGTCCGAACGAAGTTCGGTGATCGTTGGGCCGCCTCCCAGAGCTTTGTTCCCCAATCTCAAGGCACAGGGTGGCCCGCAACATTCGGGATCCAAGTGGAGGACCCGGGCCGGCCGGCGACCGCTTTTCTCGCCACGGCGAGTGATACTGCGGCCTTATATGATGTTCTCACGACCTGGGGTCCCCTGGATCGCGATCCCGCTGCTTCTCCTGGTTTATCGGATAACTTTTGGGGAGTGTATGGAGAGGATGGCGGTATCGGCATAATCCCCATCAGCCCGGACCATAGCCAGTTGTCGGTGGACGGCGATCGATCCGGCAGCGGCTGGAGCTGGTCGGCGATTCGTCGTTCTCGGGTTGCGCTGATCGAGAAAGGGACCTTCGGTTCGGAGCTCTGGATATACGGTTATGATCAGAAGGGATGGGATCCCGCCAGAGATTTCGGCAATAAGGTAGAAGAACCGATAACCATTGAAGCCGACCTCAATCTTTCTTTAGCAGCCGACGCCGGCTCTAACCGGAAAGAAAGGGAAAGAATTCCTCCTGATCGTGAAGCTCGCGCCCTTTCTGGTTTAGAAGACAAAATCCGTCAAGGTGATCCAGGGAAACAAAAATTTAAGGTGGCTTGGTTGGGTCCGGATTGGACCTACCGAAGGACGCTGACTTTTAATAACAGCAATCAGAGTGAGAACCTGGTCGATTTCCCCGTATTGGTGATGCTCACTCCGGGAAACTTCGATTATTCTCACTGTCAAAGTGACGGCCGGGATATCCGGTTCGTGGATGCCGATGATACGACCGAACTCTCATACCAGATCGAGAAATGGAATTATAATGGCGACAGCACCATTTGGGTAAAAGTCCCACAGATAGATGGTTCAAGTTCGACGGATTATATCTGGATGTATTACGGCAATCCTGGAGCAGCGGATGCGCAGGACCCTGAAAACGTCTGGGATTCCAATTACGTGGCTGTCTGGCATCTCAGCGAAGGCGGGACGGGGATCCGGTACGATTCCACGGCCAACAACAATGATGGAGCCCCACAATATTATGACGGGGATGAAGCAACTGCAGGCGCAATAGATGGCGCTGATGGGCTTGATGGTTTGAACGATTATGTGCGGATTCCCGGGTCAAACATCGGCACGACTTCTGTGACCGTAGAGGCATGGGTGAAGTTCAATGCTCTTGATGCAACAACGTTTAGTGCATCAAGCGGAGCCAATTTGGGAGGGACAGTATTCAGCACACGGGAATTAGATGGACATCAGTCGCCGACTTTATGTGTTAGCCCGGCTAGTGGAGGTGCTGGATCTCAAAAGGGTGCGATATTTACCTTTGACTCCGCCGGAGATGCCAGGGGGGCAAAAGGTCAAACGGCAATGCAAGCAGGGCAGTGGTATTATATCGTTGGAGTTTTTCAATATACCGGATTGGGCTCGTTTTATGGAAACTGGGATGTCTATGTTAATGGGAATAAAGATAATCCCTCGGCCAATAATTTTAGCCTTGCCGGCTCGATTTCGATGCCGTTTAACGGGACTCCATGGAGGATAGGAGACCAAAATCAGTGGCCGGACGGTGAGACCAACGCTGTAATCGACGAGGTCCGCCTATCAAACAGAGTAAGAAGTGCGAATTGGATTGCCGCTCAATACCGCTCTATGAGTGATAATTTTATAACTTTTGGTCTCGAAGCTTTTGCCACCAAGATAAGGATTGAGGATAGTGCGGATGGCAGCGGCGCCGAGATCGATACCCGGACCGTGACGTCAGGGGCGAGCTTTACCGGGTACGCGATTTCGAGGGATGCCAGTGACAACTTTGTGGACAATGTTGCGGTGACCTGGAGCCTGATCGATAAGACAGGCGGGGTGGCGGATAGTGACCTGGTTGCCGCAGGGGATGCCAAGAGTGCCGACTTCACCGGCCACACTCTGGGCACAGGGAGGATCAGGGCTGAGCATGCGACCCTAGGCGAGGATACGACAGGCGTGATCACCGTGACTGCTGGAGCTGCCACCAGGATAAGGATTGAGGATAGTGCTGATGGCAGTGGTGCCGAGATCGATACCCGGACCGTGACGTCAGGGGCGAGCTTTACCGGGTACGCGA
>CAYGYP010000191.1:0-4552 GCA_964354115.1 uncultured Candidatus Bathyarchaeia archaeon
CCGTTATGTCTTTCCAGCCGTTTGCAGAAAAATATGTGGCCATGTCAACTGAGGAGACGGTTATGGATTTGACGTCAAACTGTTTGAACCATTCTCCTATTTGAGCAGATTGATGGGTCTTAAAGTGAGGTCTAAACCTGACGCCACTTGTTCTCGCTTTTCTTGCCATGCTTTCTATGTTTCTAATTGCCCTTTCTTTGTTTAGCAGAAGTGTCGGGCGTTCAATGTTCAACTCTCCTTGCACACTATGTCTTGTGCCAGAACCTCTGAAGTGGTCACTGCAATTCATCGATCCATCCACCCAAATGATGGAAGTAGTCACGTCAGCACTTAAAAGGAATTCATTAAAGCTGTAGAAGACTCGCGCGTGGAGAGTAGAAAAATAAGCGATTAATATTTGAAAAAGACTAGATTATTATTGTGATTTCCTTGGTAGACAAAAGGCCTAGCTGGGACGAATATTTCATAGAAATAGCGAAGGTAGTAGGCACGAGAGGAACTTGTGATAGAGGAAGGAACGGAGTTGTTTTAGTTAAGAACAAGAGAATTCTAACAACAGGATATGCGGGTGCTCCAGCCGGCTTGCCACACTGTGACGAAGTGGGTCATATGATGGCCGAAACAATTGATTCCGACGGAAACAAATCAAAACATTGCATACGAACAACTCATGCAGAGCAAAATGCAATAGCGCAGGCTGCCTTGCACGGAGTCTCTACTGAAGGAGCCACGATGTACGCGAAGTTTGTGCCATGCTTTGCTTGCGCCAAGATGATTATTAATGCTGGAATAAAAAGAGTGGTGGCAGAAAAAGATTATCACGACTCAAATCTCACAAAGGGATTTTTCAAGCAGGCAGGAGTGAAGCTGGTAATCTTAACTGACGAAGTGGAAGAATATCCTGATCAAAAATAGCGCGTGTATAAGTCTCAAAAAAGCTTCCGTAAGAAACTAGGCTGCAGAAAAACGGAAAAAAAGGTGGAAGCTGCAACAGATATCGAGCGTCAGTCTCCTTCATAATCAGGGATTATCCTCTTGGTTTGTTGCTCCTCCTGCACCAGTTCTCCTGCCAGCTCTTTCCAGAATCTCGCGGCTTTAAGATGCCCTTTTTGTCCCAGTTTCCGGCCAGTTTCGGTATAGAAGCTCTTTCTCGGGCCTTTTCTTCCGCTCTCTATCTCAATCATCTGCTTTACCGTAAACTTTTCTTCGGCCACAAAGTAATGAAAGACTCTGGCAACTCCAACGTTTCCACACGAGCAGGAAAGCACATCCACGTCATAGCAGACTTTCGCTTCAAGAGTCCTAGGCTCTTCCAGCCCTCTCGGTCCGTGAGCACGTATACAATGGTTTACCTCCTCAATCTCGCCCTCTTTAAAGCCAACTTTCGCCAGATACTTGCGCGCAATTTCCCCGCCTGACACATGGTGGTCTTCTCCCCTTTCTGGATAGAGCCTTCCAATATCGTGAAGAAGCACACCTGCCAAGACAATTTTCATGTCAGTACCTTCTGCCTCACCGATTACGACGCCTCTAGCAAGATCCCGTAGCACATGATTCCAATTGTGATGCACAAGCTGCTTGGCAGAGAAGTCACGTTTAACAAACTCATGCAAAGCTCCTAGCTCCATGTACTTGGAAAGATAGTGGCCCAACCTCAAGTGATTCCCCTTGTTAAACTATAATCGTGACCACATTTATGCTTATCGTAAGCTCCGGTGGTCTTAGAAAAACGCGGGCACGCGCTCGAGTCTTGTCATCACTCCATTGATTCCTTATCACGGATCTTAACAGTTAATTTTAAAGGTTAAGATGTGAGAGAATAACAGCACTAGTTTAGAGGTGAACAACGAAATGGTCAAAGTAGATGGAACAGAAGTAAAAGAGGGATTGTACTACACTAAAGAGTTCGAATGGCTCAAGGTCGAAGGCGACAAGGTTCGCGTAGGCATCACTGACCATGCCCAAAAACAGCTTCGGGAAATCGTGTATGCCGAATTGCCAAGCTCCGGGGCGACAACAAAGCAGAACGATCCTTATGGCACAGTGGAATCAGTGAAAGCCGTTTCAGACTTGGTTGCGCCGATAAGCGGAACAGTGGAGCAGGTGAACCAAGAAGTTCAGTCAAAACCTGAATTGCTAAACGAAGATCCTTACGGTAAAGCCTGGCTGCTTGTGGTAAAACCCTCGAACCTGAAAGCGGAACTGGCCAACCTGATGGATTTTGACAAGGCAGTTGAATGGCATAAGACACTCGGAAAATGAAGGAAAGCAAATGCCTAGGCGCATAGTGATAATCGGAGCCCATGCAGCTGGTGTTGACGCTGCCTCGGCAGCAAGAAAAACAGACCGCACGGCCGACATCACATTAATAACTGAAGAGAAACACTGTGGCTACTCACGCTGCGGACTTCCATTCGTGATAGGCGGCCAGATCCCAAGCTTCTCCAGCCTAATCGTTTTTTCACCGTCATACTTCCAAATGATGAAACTGAACCTGAAAACCGAAACCAAAGCCACAAGCATAAACGCCACAAACAAGACGGTTGAGACTATCGACAAGAACGGCAAGACAGAAGCCATCCCTTACGACAGCCTAATCATATCAACAGGCGCCAGCTCCTTCATGCCACCAATAAAAGGCAAGGAAAAACAGGGGATATATTCACTGCGAACTTTGGAAGACGGCGAAAAAATCGACGCGGCCATCAAGAAAGGAGCAAGAACAGCAGTAGTCATGGGAGCCGGCCTAATCGGTCTCGAAACAGCCATAGCACTTAAGGAAAGAGGCCTCAAAGTGACCGTCATCGAAATGCTGCCGCAGATATTGCCCCAAATGCTTGATCCAGACTTGGCAAAAGGAGCTCAGGAAATGCTTGAACAGAAGGGAATCAACATCCAAACAGGGAAACCCGTTGAGGAGATCCTCGGAGCCGAAAAGGCAACAGGAGTGCTTGCCGGCGACCAACAATTCGATGGAGACCTGATCGTAAGCGCCTTTGGCGTGAGAGCAAACACTCAACTCGCAGCAAACGCGGGAATAGCCTTGGGAGACACGAAGGCAATAAAAACAAATGCTAGGATGGAAACTAGCGTCAAAGACGTCTATGGAGTAGGCGACTGCGCTGAATCCACGCACATCGTCACCCAGAAGCCAACGTTGATGCAGTTTGGTACGGTGGCAGTTAGGCATGGAAAGGTCTCTGGAATCAACGCAGCAGGCGGCTACGCGCTCTTCACAGGAGTCTTAGGCTCGTCAGTGTCAAGACTTTACGAAACTGACGTTGGCTCAACTGGTCTGACTGATGGTGCTGCTCAGAGGGCAAGGATTGAAACGGTAGCTGGAACCATCACTTCAAAGACAAAGGCTGATTACTATCCCGGTGCGCTTCCGATTAAAGTAAAACTTGTTGTGGAGAAGGAGTCACAGCGAATAATCGGCGCTCAAATCATAGGCGGAGAAGAGGTAACTCAACGCATAAACGCCATATCCTTCGCTATCCAGAAACAGATGACCGCACGGGAACTGGCCAAGGCAGACACGGCTTATGCACCACCAGTATGCGAAACTTGGGAACCCCTCGTGCTAGCCGCAGAAATGGTCATGATGAAACTCCGCTAGGCATCCATCATATTTCTTTTTAGTTTCTTATCGGAAAATTAATTAGAAGAGCCCCTGCATTAGTAGCTGCAAAACATTCGGAATAATGGTGAAATTATGCCAATCAAAGTAGGTATAAATGGATTTGGTAGAATCGGACGACTTCTCTTCAGAGCAGCCATCGAAAGAAATGCGAAAATCGAATTCTTAGCCGTAAACGACATCACAGATGCCAAGACAATGGCGCACCTTCTCAAGTATGATTCAGTTCACGGACGAGCTCCTTTCCCAGTTGAAGTGGAAAAAGACGGCATAATTGTCAAGGGAAAGAAAATGCTCACCCTCATGCAGCGTGACCCCGCACAGCTACCATGGAAGAACATGGGCGTATACTTAGCCGTCGAATCCACAGGACTCTTCACTGATCGAGAAAAGGCCCAAGCACACCTTCAAGCAGGAGCCAAAAAAGTCCTCATCTCAGCACCGGCCAAAAACCCAGACATAACCATAGTTATGGGTGTTAACCATGACAAATACGATCCTGAAAAGCACAACATACTTTCAAATGCCTCTTGCACTACAAACTGCGTCGCGCCAGTAGCCAAAGTCCTGCATGAAAACTTCGGCCTGAAGCAGGCACTGATGACCACCGCACACGCGTACACCAATGACCAGAGAATTCAGGACCTAGTTCACTCAGACTTGCGACGTGCAAGAGCAGGAGCAATAAACATCATACCCACCACAACAGGCGCAGCAGTAGCCGCAACTCTAGTGCTTCCAGAGCTTGCCGGAAGAATGAACGGAATCGCCCTGAGGGTTCCGGTGCCAAACGTCTCCATCGTGGATCTGACGTGCATATTGGACAAGAACACAACCAAAGAAGAGATCAACGCCGCCTTCAAGAAAGCAGCAGACGGCCCACTTAAAGGTATACTGACATACACTGAAGAC
>CAYGYP010000192.1:0-4549 GCA_964354115.1 uncultured Candidatus Bathyarchaeia archaeon
GAGCAATGGCAGCAATACAAGCACACAGATACGTTAAGAAAATGAAAAAATAGGCACTGTGTATTCATCATTCTTGCTTATTAACGCATTTCCATGCTTCATATTCATGTCTTTTCGCGAACATCAATCTCTCTCTTACTTGTTCTTTGAGTTCCCGTTCACTGATTGTTGACTATGTATCTCTAATACCATCAGCACAGATTCGGAAGGCAACTGGTTCTACCCAACTTTTAAAATATCAATTTCAGCCTTAAGAAACATTCTCTGAATAGCTAGCTAGACTCTGAGGTTGAGAGGTTACCTAATGTGGTTCACTTGCAATGTGAAGCTGAGAAGATTCCAGCAATATAGGCTTGTTTGACTTGGTTACGAACGACATGAATTTGGCTCCCACTGAATCAACGAGAATAATGGTTGATGTTGCTACTCACTTGAGGAAAGGTGGATTTACATTGATGACGGTGAAGTTTGTAACCCGGAACAGAAAAAAACATGTTGAGGAAGCAATCCAGATTCTTAAGACTCGATATGGAAATTTTAAGGTTAAAAGACTACCTCATGACAGGCATGAAATAACTCTTTTTATGCAAAAGGCTTAAGAATTACGCGATTGCCGAAATCCTTATGCCTTAAGCCACACATAGATTTTTTTACTTATCTCAGAATAGAAGGAAGTTTTATGAACACAAAAGAAAAATTGCTTAGTTTTCTTGAAGAACAAATTAAGATTGAAAACGAGATTGTTAACTCACTAAACAAAGGCTTAATTGATGTTGAAAATCCTGCCGTGAAGGGAACCTTAAAAGGAATCTCATTGGATTCTTTGAAGCATGCACAAATGTATACTTCTGCTATTACTCTTTTAACGAAGGTTCCGAAGGTACTCACGCAGAAACAGCTCGACAACCAAAAAACCCTTGTGGAAAAACATATCCAGATAGAGGCAGTCCTCATAGAAAGAATCAGCGAACATATCCCCAGTATAAAAGACGAAAAGGTCAAGCTGCTTCTCAACGCGATACTGGAAGACGAAAAAAGACACCATGCTCTTCTACAGCGGATTCTAGAAATTCTCGTCCGAGGAGAAACTATCACTGAAGAAGAATGGTTCGAAGTCATGTGGAGAAGCGTTCCATTCCACGGAGCACCAGGCGGTTAGGCTTAAACTTTCTTACTCCTATTCTGATATAATAGTATGAAAAGTAAAGCACGCGCGCTACGACGCAAAAATTTATAGACTGAGATTTTGGACTTTGTAAAGGTGTGTATATTCAACTCTTATTATTTTGTATACTTCTTGCCTCAGCGAAGTTTTCAGTCCCATTGCCAAGTTATGATAGAAGAGTAGAGTGTCCTTTTCGAGTTTCACTGCGGCGTCAACAGCTTCCTTCAAGTTTTGTGCCTCTCTCGCCCTCTCAGCTCCCATTCTTAAATTACTAACCAGTCTAGTGTCTTCCAGGATCTTGATGTTGTACTGTGCAAGCTGACGTTCCTCTTCTGTTGTATAGACTTCTTCAACCTTTCTTTGACCAAGAAGATGTGTGTAAGTTTTTGCATGTTGGGTTTCATCTTTAGCAAGCTGTTCGAATAGACTTTTATGTTCAGGAAACTTCCTAGCTAAAGAATTGTAAAAATCCCCAGCTGACTCTTCTACAGCTACAGCCATCTCCAAGAGAACAGGTAAAGAGTAACGTTCTTTGACCATTTTTAACATTAAACACTATTATTGTCTTGACTATTTAATTATTTGTTAATTGCCATGTCAAGTTGTCAATGTTACACTCATACCGTTTTCCGATAGTACATTCATTCCCTTAATGTAGGCAGCTAGAATTTTTCCGCAAATTCTTTTATCTGATAGTCGTACTCGTTGCCTTCCAATGTAACCTCGGCCTGGTTTTTCATTTGTGACGGTTACATCAACATGTTCCAGGTCTCCATGAAAATGTAGAGAAAAAGTTTCTGCTTGTAGACCATAAGAATCTTTAACATAATTTGTAACATCTCTTAAGATTTCATTTGAACTGTGTTCAGCTTCACCGATGATTTTTCTCCCTGAGACACCTACTGTTACAGCTCCTTCCTTGCCATAAAAGTGAGTAAGTCTCTCAACAATCTCTAACCCAAAATGTTATCAAAATATGTTTAAGCACGTTCAAGTGCAACCAACGGATCAAGTTTTGTTTTTATTGACAGCTTCAACATAATTCCATCGTTTCAAATGATCTCTCATTACCTAATAGATTTTAGGTATAAGAATTATCAGACACTGTCATGTTTTGAATTAGCGCGCGATATTTGAGATGATGATTATTCAATATAAGAACATGATTATATAATCCATCGCTATATCCATACGCCTTCTATTTTTGTATTGCAATATGGACATTTCGAGTCTTTAATTTTGTATTTAGTTATTTGGTACCCTTGTCGTCTGATCAATAGTTTTCCACAATTATGACAATACGTATTTTCTCCTTCTCCTGGCATATTACCTTGATAAATATATTTCAGCCCAACTTTCTGCCCTATCTCTCTGGTCTTATCAAGAGTTTCTAGAGGTGTCGGCGACAAATTTAAAAGCTCATAAGCCGGATAGAACCGAGTTACGTGCCACGGTATCCCCTCGTCAAGTCCCTTGATGAACTCGGCTATTCTTCTAAGGTTATCATCAGAGTCATTCAGAGTTGAGATGACCAGTGTTGTGATCTCTATCCATATTCCAAGTTCCTTAAACAGCTTTATAGCATTTAAGACAGGTTCCAAACGTGCGCCACAAGTCCTTCGATAAAACTCATCGCTTAAGCTTTTGAGGTCGATGTTTGCCGCGTCAAGGTAGGGAGCTATAGTTCTTAAGGGTTCTTCGGTGATGTATCCGTTAGTGTGGAAGGTGTTTTTAATTCCTTCTTTACTGGCCAGTTTTGCGGTGTCATAGGCGCATTCGAAGAATATCGTAGGCTCAGTATAGGTGTAGGCTATGCTTTCGCATCGGGAATGTTTCGCAGCTTCTACAATCTCTTCAGAGGTCACATCATTGCCACGTACTGGTTTTTGAGGCTTGGGCATCTGAGAAACGTCGTAGTTCTGGCAGTTAAGGCATCTGAAGTTGCATCCAACCGTGGCTATAGAGTAGGCTTTAGATCCTGGAAGGAAATGGAAAAGGGGCTTCTTCTCAATAGGGTCGACAGCGTTAGCTACCAATTTACCATAGACCAACGAGTATAATGTCCCGTTTATGTTCTCGCGGACTCCGCAGATTCCTCTTTTACCTTCATTGACTCTACAATGATGACCACATAGATGACAATGAACCATGTTTTCTTCAAGCTTCTCGTAGAACATGCCTTCTTTGATAAATGTCACCCCAGCATTCTTTGATTTACCTGAGGCGATTGTCAGAGATAAAGGTTAATTTTCCATATGGGAAATCAGCGATCCGCGATAAGGCTATTGCCACAGTATGTTATCTAGCTTCTAGACAGTATGGAATTATAGAAAAGCTTTCCTATCCGCTTAATGTCAAGAGAGAATTCTGTAGTCTTAAATACTGCCGTCCACCAAATTCTAATAGAGATTTTGGGAAGGAAAAGTTATGAAAGTTTTAATAATGGTTGATGACGGAGTTGAGGACGCTGAGTTTATTTATCCCTATTACCGTTTTCAGGAGGAAGGCTACAAGGTTGATGTAGTCGCCTCAAAAGCTAATGAAACATACAAGGGCAAATACGGAGTCCTCTTCAAGTCGGATCTTTCTCCAAAAGAAGTTTACGTCAATGAATACGACGCTCTGATAATCCCTGGAGGAAGGGCGCCGGATAGAATGCGCATAGATAAAGGCTTAGTCGACATAGTTAAAGAGGCTTATCAAAAAGGTAAGGTTATTGCAGCTGTGTGCCACGGTCCTCAAATGCTCATCGAAGCGAATGTGTTGCGCGGAAAAAAGGCAACATGTTGGAAATCCGTGATGACAGACTTAAAGAACGCAGGCGCAACTTTCCTTAACGAGGCAGCGGTAGTTGACGGAAACATGGTTACATCCCGTTCTCCAGCTGACTTACCAAAGTTCTGTCAAGAAGCGATAAAACTCCTCAAGAAACCATAAAACAACGCGTTTCCCTGGGTTAAACAAGTAATATTTCTAAGAAGGACAAGTTACATGGAAATTAAAGTAAATGTTGGTCAAAAAGCACCTGGCTTCATTCTGCCTGACATAGATAGGAAGTCTAGAAGCCTAAAAGATTTCCTAAACAAAAAGGTCGTTTTAGCCTTTTATCCCGGGGCTTTTACTTCTGTCTGCACAAAAGAGATGTGTACTTTTAGGGACTCATTGGCAAGGCTTAATGCTTTAGATGCCAATGTTGTTGGAATAAGCGTTAATGACCCATGGTCAAACAAGAGTTTCGCGGAGAAAAATGGACTCAGTTTTCAATTGTTAAGTGATTATAACCGAAAGGTCCTAAAAATTTATGGAGTTGAGGCAATGGATTTTGGCAGACTCAAGGGCTATTCAGCTGCCAAACGCTCTGTCTTCATCTTAGACGGAAAAGGT
>CAYGYP010000193.1:0-4542 GCA_964354115.1 uncultured Candidatus Bathyarchaeia archaeon
GAATCAGGAAGTTGGTGGGCCGGGATAGGTTTAGACTCGCGTTTAGAACTGTCAACTGAGCAGTTTTCGAGCTGAAAAAGAGCACAAAGCAAGCTGCGAGTGAGCAATGGTTCAGCTCAAAATCAGCTCGCGGGCCAGCCTTCACTCCCTAGCTCAGCAATATTGGACCAACGTGAACGGGAACCTCAATTGTATGCGCTGGTGCATACGATTCACAGCGGGTGACTCCGTCGCGGCAAGCGGGCGCGGTTGGTCAGCTCTCCCAACCGGACCCTGACCGCTGTGAACAGGCGCTGCTCTTATAGGGGCCCCACGCTAACGTACGGCGCCAATTGTTTAGGCTAGCAACTAGTGCATGGTGACTTGTTTACCCGCAAAAACTCGTGTAGTCCGCGAGACGAGCTGACATTTGGGGTTGACTGATGCGTAGGTTCGAGTGCTAGAACGCACAAGATGTTGCCGAGGACCGGAATCATCATTTTCTGAGCGGGGTTATCGAATACTTCCCTTCAAGCCTTTTCTTCGATATTCCCTCCTCTTCTTCCTGTTCTTTTCGCTTGATCTCTGCAATTTTCCACAGTTCAGCGAGTGATGCCTCGGCCTTCTCGCTAAAGCCATTATCACGCCTAGTGCCCTTGTCAGTGTCTGAAAGCGCAGTCACGTTAGGGGATGGTGGTCTGTCGACTATTGAAGTCAACTGGCTGAACAGGAAGTCGTTTTCGGCATTGGAGAAATGTAGTCCGACTTCCAAATGCTCAAGAATATGATAGATCAGCCTGAATTCGCTGATCATTGCTCCTACCAAGAGCCTGAAGCCCTCTAAGAACACATCTAGCTCAATCTTGCCTGGGAGGACTTGAATCTGCGATGCATCTACTCGCTCAAGCCATGTTGACATCTCTTGTAGGAACTCGATTCTGCGCTCAAAGAAGTCGCGGAGATAAGCCACCTTCTTCTCGTCGTATACCAAAGCCAACTGCTGATCCCTGCCACCATTTGTGTTTTGGAAGCGCGACTATAACTATCCATTTGCAACGATCGATGGGGGGGTAACTCGGGAAGGCTGGAGGCTTCAGGCTGGCAGGGTGGTAGGAGCGGGTCTTTGAAGCTCTGGGAATCTGGATTTGATTCTCTGCTCAGCAAGTGTGTCCGCTTCTTTCAGGATGCTCTCGGCCTCGCCTGACTGGGCCACGGGCGGCGAGAATGTTTCGACGACGTTGCCCGTGTCTGCTACTAGGCCGTCCAGTGTTTCGTTGATCTGGCTCAATTCATAGGAAACGTCTGGCATGACGTGTCGCATTTGCTCCCCGATACTCGTGACCACGCTCTTGATCGGATGCATTAGATACGCGATGTCACCGAGCATCTCAGCCGTTTCCAGCTTGAATAATACCCGCTCCAAGGCCAGCTCGGACTGCAGAACCACCTTAGCGATCTTCCTGACGTCGGCGCATTCTTCCGCGTACAGGCTTGCCCTTGTCATGTCTCCTGACGCTCGTGCTGTGACGCATTTGTCGAATAGTTCCTTGTCTCGATGTTGCATCATTAGGCCCATCGATTCGATCTTGTTTCGTTGGACGCGTAGCCGATACATGACGTGGACTATTCGTTCTTTCAGTGGCTGCTGATGAATGCCTAGCTTGTCCTCCAGTCTAGTAAGAAAAGACTCACTCATGACTGGTGAGTGTCGCCTTACCATGATAGCAAGTCTTTGGGGCACAATCCAAAGCAGAACCTGGGTGAGCAAGGACGGTTTCGTGCCGCAAATATGCGAAAGCCCGGAACAAAGCAGCGGCAAACACAGATAGCCAGACAACAAGATTTTGAGAGGACCGCAGTGCGACTAACAAGCCTCTCCCCCGTCAAGGACTCGAGGTCGCCGAGCTACCTCGGAGACGAGCGGGACCAAAGGCTGCTGATTCGACCAACCTGTCTCTGCCAAGTCGCCATTCTTGCCGGGGGAGAGATCTGCCACCACCTTAGTTGGCTCTCTCATGCGATTAGCGTCCGTGGCTCTCTTCTATGAGCAAAGACCTGTCGTATCCATCGAGGAATTTAGTGAAAGCAGGCGCTACTCATGGAGATAGGGCCCGTGGATGCCTGTAGTTATCAAGGCGCACCAATCGGGGCGATATGCCTGGATCAGAGACCAGAAGCTGGTGCTTGTCCGTTTGATGCAACCGCGTCTTAGTCACGTGTTTGAGCGCCCTGAAATGTTGCCCTCTTGTTCAAGAAGCCTTCTCAGTCAAGAAAGCGATGTCGCATGCTATGAAGGCCCGCATAGAGGCCGTGCTCTCTCACGCCAAGCGTGAACACATTCAGTTGGAAGTCGATTCAGGCGACTCTGTCAGAGAAGTGAAGGCCGAAGCGTGTAAACAGTTAGGCTTGGTCTCTGAGGATCATCAACTAGAAGTAGTGCTTTTCGTTCCAATTCCGGGTTCGTTTGCGTCAGCCCAAGATCCAGCGACCGGAAAGTGGAAGCGGACAGACAAGAAGCTACCTCTCAGGCTTCCTAGGCCGCTCAGGGAAGATGAACCATTATCCGAACTAGGAATACCAGAGTCAATTGAGTTGCTCCTCGTTCGGAAACTGGACTCCATCCGCCGCTGCCCGGTTTGCAGATGCGAGATGAAGTTGTTCTGCATCGATCACGGTTTTGACATGTTTTCGGAGATTCTCGTTTGTCCAGCGTGCAATCGAGCTGACCGCGTCCTGATTGGAGAAGATCACGATTTCAGCACCGAATACTCCGGAAGCGTGCTGTGGCAGACAGACGATGTCCTCACCGTACGAGTCGGGGCTCAACTAGTGAGGGTCTACGAACTCTACGGCGAAGTACATGCTTCAGTTGCGGCAGAAGATCGAATCAGGTACCACCGCGAAACCACGTTTGTCAATCCCCGTCTGGAGAAAGTTCAGGGGACATTCAGAGATAGGATGATTGAAGCTCTCCTGTGCGACCCGGAAACTCGTAATCTGCATGATCGTGCTCTTGCGTTGCGAATATTGGGTGACGCACCGCACAACCCTGAGGCGTGGGCGGAGATCATCACAGCAGATCTGCAAAAGAAATGCGACCGCCTGCCAGGGCCGGGCAACTCAGCCAAGGATTTCCTCCGAACCCTTGCCGAATCGTTGGAGGCACTAGATGCCCTGGGCGCTCCGCTCAACGAGATTGAGAAGAGCAGACTTCGAGGATACGTATTGCAGCTTAGGAATCCTGACGGAGGCTGGACTCGCGAAATAGAACTCAAGAGCGACCCGAATGGTGAGGTCAAGTTGCCAATTGGTACATACCAAGCTGTCCTGTGCACAGAGAGTCACATGGAACCAACGTATTGGGCCGTTGCTACACTCAACGCATTGAGTGTTGACCTTGAAGAGAGAAAGAGAACTGTTGAGTTTCTTCAGGGACGGCAATTTCCGAATGGCGGATTCAATGAGGGCCGATCATCAACGCCAAGAGCTTTCTTGTCTTCGACATTCCATGCAGTCGAAGCCTTACACATGTTAGGAGAGAAACCGAAGCATGCCGAGGATTGCGTTTCGTGGCTTCAAGATCATCAAGAGCTGAACCCACTCCTTCGAGTTCTCCGCAGGCCCTATGGCGGCTTTGCCTCGGGCGAGCCTGAGGCAGCGTGGTCGGCGTTGACCAGAATGGAGAAGGCTTCACTATTGTGCACCCATGAAGCAGTCAAGGCGTTATCGACACTAGGCTCGAGGCCAAAAAAAGTCCGCTCATGCATCAATTACGCTCTGAAGCAGCGAACCAGATTCGGATTCGGGCGTGGATGGTCATTCGATACTCTGTGTGCAGTATCCGTTCTCGAATCGCTGGATAGTGTGGGGGAGATCGATCGATTACCTTGAACTTGCTTCCGATCTGGTCCGCCAGAAAACGTAGAAGTAGGTGTGGAGCCAAGTGTTCGTGTTCATAAGCGACATTCACGGCAACTTCGAGAACCTTCACCGATTCACCGAGGCCTGCAAAACCGATTTCCCGGATCTAAAGTACCTCTTAGTCGGTGGAGATCTAGCTAGAAAACCCTCTTGGAGCGAGGACTGGGTACAAGCCAAGACGAATAGCATGGTAGAGGCGGCCCAGATTCTCTCCAGCTTCGACCTGAAAACGTTCTTCATTCCTGGAAACGATGACATAGAAGACCCGTTTCCAGATTTCTCGAGGCTAGAGAACGTTGTCTGCATGAGGAATGAAGTGGTGGAGGTTGAGCCGGGAATTGGCTTACTGGGTTTCTCGTATGTTCCTCCAACGCCATTCTTCACACGTTATGAGCGAGATGAGAAGACCATCCGAAGGACGCTTGAGCCATTGTTCAGGCAACTTGAGGCTTTCAAGTTTAGAATCGTGATGTGTCATGCGCCTCCCTACGGCACGAATCTGGATCTTTCAAAGGACTGGTACATCAAGAACCGTCAGATCCAACGAGAGATTCTCCGGCATGTTGGTTGCAAGTCGATACACAAGCTAGTTAGCCGCTGTCAGCCAGACATAGGTCTCTTTGGCCATGTTCACGAGTCTGG
>CAYGYP010000194.1:0-4523 GCA_964354115.1 uncultured Candidatus Bathyarchaeia archaeon
GTGGCACTCGCAATAAGAAAATCCAGTTTGACATACTTGGTTGGTGTGACATAGACGAAGAATGCACCCCAGAAAGTCAAGCCCAAGCCTATTAGAGCCAATGTCTCTAAGTTGAAAAACAGAGATGCCAACAGAGAAACAAGTCCTAGCGTCAGCAACACGTATGAGGCTATTTGTTGGTTGGTCAGAACTATTCTGTGAGCGGCCATCAGGAGCAGTCCTCGCTAACGCGATATATGAATACGGAAGATGTTTGCCAATTTCTTCAATTTCTCCATTGTCGCCTCTCGCCTGGTGACATTTGCCTTCCACGTTTGCACTGGTTCATCCTTCTGGTTGACTATGTGAATGCCTATTAACCCGTTCTTTCTGGCCTGAGTTAATTTTTGATCCAATATTTCAGCCTTGATTCCTTGACCTGTTGTCTCTTGATAAGCGGTAGATATGTTCTGAAATGTTGGTATAGAGGTCGTTTTTGCTTCCTGAACCGCATCTATTATTTTCTGTTCTGCTTTCTCAAGTTTTCTGTAGGTTTTTGTTTTTGCTTTTCTAAACCGCATTCTTTCAGCTGTGTAGAAGATTGCCACAATAATGATCATTGTCATGCTCGTGCCTGCCAAAGTCAAGCCGTTTTGAGAGATTGTGAGGGCTATTCTTGTCCACATTTTTATTGGCTGCCAGTAGTTTGCTATCGTCACTGCAAATGGCAGCAAGTCTTCTTTCGCTTTCGCCATATCCTGGGGGTCGGCCAGGAGGGAAATAACGCTTATTTTCACTTGCTTCTGTTGTGCAGTTTTGTTTACTATGAAGATTGACGATTCATACCAGTACAAGACAAGTTGTGTTTGGTTATTTTTTACATTTTGGAAACCGAAGTATCTGGCGATCAGGGGAGGGTTCTCTAAAAGCTGCACGTCTCTCAAATCTAGTTGTTGCGCCTCAGGTGAGTGACCGTATTCTTGTGGATAGGTTACAAGGCAGTATTCCCAGCGATGCAAGGAACTGCGCGTTGATGCGATTTCGACGTCGACCCAAACGTCTTTTCCTGTGGGATTTTTTGAACTGTAACAATACAGTAGGGATGCATCTTGCTTTGCCAACTGTTCGAAAGCCGTGTCACGATAGGTGAACTCGAGCGCATAGCCATGTATCTCAGGCAGAATTTGGGTGTTACCTTGTTCGCCAGCAGGAGTCTGGATGATTATTTGTGCCGGACCCTCTGTCAAGGCAAATGTTGGTGCCTGAATTGAAACAAGAAGAATTAGCGTCGCTACTATTGCTATCACCTTTACTACGTCACCCTTTCGCAGCTTCGTTCTTCCATAATTCAACAATCTGCCACAATTTGAGCAATAGTTTTCATTAGTATTTTCAGTGACTTGGCATGTTGAACATCCGCTAGTTCGCTGGGCTCTTGTGAACAACCGGGTCTTGAACACTTTGTCGCTGATCACAAGTAGTAGCCCCGTCCCTAGGGCGAGTAGCACTATTCCTCCAAGCAGGTGAAATATCTGCAATGCGAGTTCTTCACCATATTGATAGCCTATCAACAGAATTGTTATAATGCGGATTATGTTGAGCAGATAGATCAATGGAACGCCCAAAAAGAACAATGATGCTTTCTTCCAAGGCTTGTCCCGGATTATGTAGGCTGTGAGAGCTGCGAACACCAAAAAACCCATGATAGGGTATATGCCTGAGCAGGCGAGGTCTAATGAAAATCCGAGCATCGAATTGTCGGGTCGAGTTATGAGTATAGTGGGGTTTCCGTATTGATCGATGATCTTTGAGGATACGCCGAGCGCAGACACGACCGTGCTAGAGGCTTGCGAACCGATCACCGAAAGCGAGGTACCTATGCTGTACAGGATTTCTGCGGGTGGAGGGATTAGGAAGGCGAGGAAGCATATTGGAAAGATCGATTCTCGCAGAACCCGCGGATTGAATATTATCAGTACTAGTCCTGCCGTGAATATTGGCAATGTCAGAATGTGGTATTCTAGTGGTGTGAAGGTATATGAGCCGTACCAGTAGAGTGTCATGGCCGTGGCGCAAAGCAGTATCCCAACAAGAGTTGTCAAAAGCCTTGCGTGCTTTGGAGTCTCTGATGATTCTTGTGTGGCTACGGCGCAGATCATTTTTCTTTTTCTGTACACAAAATAGGCAAGCAGAAAAGGTATTGCCAGCATGTAGCTGGTGGCTTCACTCTGCAATGCGTCATTGAATATGATTTCGAGGTCCTGCAAATACAAGACCAGAGCAGCTGCTATCAGAATTGAGCCTTTGACTGCAACAGCATAGTTGCTGAAATCAAGGTGAGCCCGTGCCTTCTGAGTGAGGGTTGGTTGCGGTTTCTGCATCTAACTGTCCTTCTCTGTCTGCCTTATCTGTGTTTTCGCTTCAGACTATTTCGGCGTGTTCGAGAGTTGAGAAGCAAAACAGTCGATATTGCGCGCGCGAGCTATGCCGGGGGTTCCAACTTTGTAGATGAGGTTTAGGCGGTGGGCAATGGAAGATCCAACGTATCCAAAGCCTCCGACAACCGCTCTTTTTTCCAAGACGCTATCTTCCTTGGAAATCTTCTATTCGGGCTAACTAATAAGCGGTATTCCGGCTAGCGCGCGCGCCTGATGTAATGGAGCTGTCTTCCATAACGTTCTTCTAGATACACGTTTATAGAGATACGCGTTTATAGCTCGTGTATTTCAATATGACTATTCACAGTGCACGTTAGGGTTATGGTGAAAAAGGCAGAATGGTTAAGTTCAGTTCGGCTTTTCTGTTGAAGATGCGCAGGGAGGCCTTGAGAAAACGCGTGTGGTTCAAGGTTCTAGACGGTACTGAGAGGGCTCTGCTCTATCTGGTTCCGAGATGTATGGAAACGCCAAAGAATGCTACGCTGATAGATGCGCTGGCCAAGATAATAGTGAAGATCAAGAACGCGCTGAAGAGTCGAATGGCGAATCTCGTCCTCCAAGTTGGCAGGCCCTTAGCCGAGAAATTAAGCCTGACAGCCCAAGAGTGGGGCCACAAGACAGCATGCAAGTGGGCTCGGGACGAGGGCTTCTGGAAATACCTCACGATCGTGAGCCTAAACAGCAGTCCAGGGCCACGCATTGAGGGAGGTGACCGGGTTGGTTGAGCTTTACAAGGCCGGTGTGGACCTTGATGAGCACTTGGTAGCCGGTTCTGAGCCTAAACCGTTCGTTGTCGTCGGCATCCCAGCGTACAATGAGGAGAAGACTATTGCCAAAGTGGTTTTGCAGGCTCAGAAGTACGCGGACGCGGTCGTTGTCTGTGACGATGGCGGATCAGACTTGACGTCCGAGATTGCCAGGAGATTAGGGGCCGATGTTGTCACGCATGTGGAAAACCTCGGGTACGGTGGGGCGATCCAGTCGCTGTTCAAACGGGCCAGAGAGTTGAACGCCGATGTGTTGGTGACTCTGGACGGTGACGGACAGCATGACCCATGCGAAATTCCGAACGTGATCGAGCCCATAGTCATGGGTGAAGCAGACGTTGTGGTGGGTTCAAGGTTCATCGATAGCCACATGGCGGGTGTCATGCCCTGGTACAGGAGAGCCGGCGTAAGATTCATCTCGAAACTCGTGAACGGCAACACGAAGGCAGGCGTGGGGGACGCGCAGAGCGGGTTCAGAGCCTACAGCGTTAGAAGCCTGGACAAACTGGTTGTTGCGGAATACGGCATGGGCGCCAGCGCAGAAATCCTGATCAACGCCCGAAAACAGGGCCTCAGAATCAAAGAAGTTGCAGCGTCATGCGACTATTCGAACGGCGTGAGAAACCACGTGCACAACCCAGTAAGACACGCTGCCAGCGTCGTCCAATCAATCCTTAAACTCGTCATAGAAGACAGACCCATGCTGGTCCTAGGAGTGCCCGGCGTCGTGTGCATGACGATCGGAGTATTCTTTGGAGTTTGGATGCTTCAGCTCTATGGTGCAGAACATCGCATAGTCACAAACATTGCGTTGGGCTCGCTTGCATTCGTGCTGATAGGCTTCTTCCTACTGTCAACAAGCATAACATTGTACGCTATTGCAAGGCTTGCACAAAGGACAAATGGGAAAAGATGAGAATGGCGCATCGGCGTGCTTGAGATTACAGTCGCGCGCGCTTCTTCTTTGCTGCATTATGTGTTAGCGTTGGAACGAGAGGCTGATCCAGTCAGTTTGGGGCTGTCCACGCCAAAAGATGGAGAACATGCATATGTTCAATGTGTAGATCCGGGCGAGCCCTACACTCATGGCGGAACAGTCATTTTCAAAATCGGAAAAGTCAAAAAGAGCCCTAGAGAGCCAAGAATAGGCACGCAGGACAAAAGAGAAATTCGAAGATGAGGATTTCAATCATTTTAGGGACTCGGCCAGAAATCATAAAGTTCTCGCCGATCATTCGAGAATGTGAACGTCTTGCCTTAGACTGTTCTATTGTTCACACTGGGCAGCATTATTCGTACAACATGGACAGAGTCTTCTTTGAGCAGCTTGAACTGCCTC
>CAYGYP010000195.1:0-4511 GCA_964354115.1 uncultured Candidatus Bathyarchaeia archaeon
GGGTGCCATCGCCTTTTCTGTGGGGGTCAGTCTGGCCGCGGGTGTTTATCCGGCGATGCGGGCCGCCCGTGTCGACCCGGTGCGCGCCCTCCGCCACGATTGAATCCTGGGGACACTGATCCGAATTTCGTATGGCTCTGCGGGCCGCCCGCTGAGGATGCGTGTACCCTAGGCTGTTTTTTTCGCCCGGAGATAGGCAAGAGAAGCGAGGGCAACCAGGAAGTTGAGGACGACCAAGGCGTGGTGCGTATAGAAATGAAACAGCGCTCGGCCCCAGAACTCGATCAGGCTTGCGCTCGTCATGACGAAATTGACCACGAGGACGAATTGAGCGGTCCGGGGGAACTGCCGCCAAGCGTTCAGAATGAGCAGCACCGCCGGCAGGGAATACAAGTAGTTGTAATTCCAGCCGAGAGGAGAAAAGAGGGGGATCAGGATGAGCAGGAAGGCGCCTTCCAGTACCTCGGGATTCTTGATCAACGGCGCGGATCGCCCGACTCGGACGAGCCAGACGACGACTGCGGCCAGAAGCAGGAAAACGGTCAGGAAGATGGCTCCGCCCAGCTGTCCGGAAAGACCCGGGAATGCTTTCAGCAAGAAGCCATAAAGAGAAGCGTTGTCAAAACTAGCCAGAAGGCCGGAGGTCGATTTGGAGAGAGTCGCCGGCCATTCACTGAGGACGACGGAGTATCCTTTGAAGCCGTAGAAGATCGCCGGAAGAACAAGCCCGGCGGCTAGAGCGGCTATCCCGGCGACGAGCGCCCGGAATTTTTTCTTGATAAAGAAATAAGGCAGAAAGACCAGCGCGTAGGGCTTGAAGAGGAGCGAAATCCCCCACAAAAACCCGGTCCGGATTTCTTTTCTGCTGATGAGGGAATAGAGCATCAGGGTCAAAATGAAAAGGATGAAAAGGTTGACCTGGCCGAGTTCGATCTCCCGGGCCAGAAACTTGAGCTCGATGAGGAAGGTCCAGACAAATACCCAGATTGGCTTTTTTCCTGAAGCCGGCAGCATCCGCCAACAAACAAGGAATATCACGGCCAGGAAAGCCAGCTCCAAGACGTACCAGACGACCTTGGCCGCCTCAAATGGAAGCGCAGCCAACGGCGCGAAGAACAAGGCGGCTGCCGGGGAGTACTTGAACTGAAGATGGCCGTCGGCTTCCCGGTAGAGGGTCTCTCCTTGTGAGATCCGTTGTCCGCCTTGATAGCAGACACCGAAATCGGTCATGTCCTGGCGAATATGGAGGATGTAGGCGCCGGCCAAGACGAAGGCGGCCGCCAGGACGAGCGCAAGACGGGCGGAACTTTTCTTTTTCGCCTCGCGGGAGTTTCCTGTCAAACCGGCCATTGGGGTTGTCTCAGCATACCAAAGGCCCTCCCGAGGGGTCAACGGACAAGCGGTCTCTGCCTGAACATGATGGGAACGATCCTGCTTTCTCGTTTCCGACGTGGCTGATGAGTGGGATGGCCGGACTGTGCTAGAATATGAACGCTCCCAGGAGAGAGCCGTGCGGGACACTTCAGTCCTTCGGCAACTGAAAGGAATATCATGTCGCCTAAAACCTCCTATCGGATAGTCCTATCTTTCGCTCTTGTCTGGGCGATGTTCCAGACAGGTTGCCGGCCTGAGCTTTCGGAAGAAAGCCCGGCGGCCGGAGCCCGCAGTATTCATGCCCGGGTCCTGACAGTGGACACGCACTGCGATACCGCCTTCCGCCTGCTCGACGGCACCTGGGATATCGGCGCCCGTCATGAACCCGGCCAGCGGGCGAGCGGCCAGATCGACCTTCCCCGCATGGCCGAGGGCGGCCTGGATGCGGAATTTTTCGCCGTGTTCGTCGGCCAAGAAGAGCGCACCGAAGAAGGATATGAAAAAGCGAAAGAGTCGGCGCTGCAGACGCTGGAAGCCATCCGGGCGATGTGCGCCAAGTACCCGAACCTTGTCGGTCTGGCCTTGACTCCTGACGACGCCTACCGCCTGGAGAAGGAGGGACGGCGCGCGGCCTTTATCGGCATGGAGAACGGCTACCCGGTGGGGAAAACACTATCAAATCTAGAGGAATACTACAAATTGGGCGTCCGCTATGTCACGCTCTGTCACTCCGAAGACAATGATATCTGCGACTCCTCGACAGACAGGCAGGACCCCGAGGACCACGGCCTGAGCGAATTCGGCCGCGAGGTCGTGGCCGCCTGCAATCGCCTGGGCATGATGGTCGATGTTTCGCACGCTTCGGACAAGTCCTTTTATGACATCCTCAAGGTCACCAGGGCCCCGATCATCGCCTCCCACTCATCCTGCCGGGCCATCTGCGACAGCCCGCGAAACCTTTCCGACGACATGATCCGCGCCCTGGCCGCGAATGGGGGAGTCATCCAGATCTGCTTCCTCTCGGACTATGTCCGCACCTCCAAACCAAACCCGGAACGGGAGAAGGCGTTCAGGGAACTCCGGGCCAAGTACGGCGCCCGGCGTGACATCCGGGATGAGGCCACCCGCAAGAAGGCCAGGGAGGAGTACGAAGCTCTCAACGAGAAGTATCCCAGAGAGAAGGCCACGGTCAGCGAGCTCGTCGACCACATCGAGCACGTCATCGAGCTCGTGGGCGTTGATTCCGTCGGGATCGGCACGGACTTCGACGGCGGCGGCGGGGTCGAGGGCTGCGACGACGTCAGCAAAATGTTCCGGGTGACCGAAGAACTCGTCCGCCGTGGCCGGACGGAAGAGGAGATTGCCAAGGTCTGGGGCGGGAACATCATGCGCGTCTTCCGCCGGGTCATCGCCGTGTCCCGGGACCTCAAGTCCTAGAGATGCTGCCTATCGCCGAACGATTCTTGGGGATTGTTTTCTTTATTTTCGGGTAGAAAGCAGTCAAAATTAACGGTCCGCTGTAAATTCACTTTGTATTCGATTATAATCGAGCCGCATCAAAACAGCGGGATCGTCCGTATTTATCAGTGGAGTTGGACAGGCTCGGGCTATATAGCTCCTGCTCCAGGATATGAAGAGTACGGCCATGCGGGAAGCCTTAAGGAAGACTATTGGGCTTGTTCTTGTCAGCCCATTACTCCTCATCCCGGCCGGCACCGTCCGGGGACAATCCAGCAACCGGACTCTCCAGAGCTTGATCAATGTCGAGAGGGCGTTCTCCAGGTTGTCCGAGGAGAAGGGGATCAAAGAGGCGTTCTTGTTTTATCTGGCGGATGACTCCATCGTCTTCCGGCCGAAACCTGTTCCCGGGAGAAAAGTCTATGAGGCAGCGCCCGACGATTCCTCAGCCCTTCTGACTTGGGAGCCCGCCTATGCCGAAGTCGCACCGGACGGGGACCTCGGCTATACCACAGGGCCTTATCAGGTTCAGGATAAAAGCAAACCCGCAGACCCCGCCCGCCATGGGCATTATGTGTCCCTCTGGCAGAAACAATCCAACGGGCTTTGGAAGGTGGTCTTGGACGTGGGCATTAGCCATCCGCAGCCGGGGTTCAGGCCGGTGGAGGTCATGACCAGGAAGGAAACTGCCCGGCCCAAGCGGCTGGTCAAGGTCGACCGGCTCAGCGAGCTGAATAATCTCCTGAAGGTGGAGGCCGAGTTCTTGGCGAAAGCGGTTGCAGACGGGGTTTCGGCTGCCTATGCCGCTTTTGCCCATGACGACATCCGCTTCTACCGGGACAATCTGCTGCCCATGACCGGGATAGAGGCACTGCCCGAGGTATCCTCGACGAGACCCGCGAGATTGACCTGGGAGCCCACGGACGGAGACGTTTCCCGTTGGGGCACCCTAGGGTATGTCTTCGGGACAGCGAAGGCGGGAAGTGACGCTTCCGCACACCCGGAGGCAGCATCGAGCTATCTGCGAATCTGGAGGAAAACAGCAGACGGCCAGTGGAAGATTGCCCTCGACTTGGCCGTCGCCATCCCGCAGGAGTAAGGGAGATTGGAGCCATGAAACAACTGCGTGTGTGTGTCCCCAGCATTTTTGGGGCGATCCTCCTCTTCCTATTGTCTTGGCTCGTCCCCGGGTCCTGCATGTCGGGAGCCGTAGAATCTGCCGCCGCGGCACCTCAAGTTCCGAGCGCTGCGGAAAGGGACCGCGACTCCTGGCAGCAGCCGGAGAAAGTCATGGACGCGATCGGCGTCAAGGCCGGGATGACCATCGGCGAAGTGGGCGCCGGAAACGGCTATTTCACTTTCAAGCTGGCCCGGCGGGTGGGGCCGACAGGCCTAATTTATGCCAACGATATCGACCCGAACGGCCTTCAGAATATCAAGGCCGGCGCCAGGCAGAGGAAGATCGACCACATCGTCACGGTGCGAGGAGAAGTGGCCGATCCTCTCTTCCCTCCCGGCGTCATGGACCTCGTGATCATGGTCTATGTGTTTCATGAGCTGGCCGAGCCGGTTGGGCTTCTCCAGAACCTCAAACCCTCCCTTAAACCCGACGCCACTCTCGTCATCCTGGAGCGGGACCCGGGGAAGATCCACAGCACATCGGGCCATTACTATGATCG
>CAYGYP010000196.1:0-4505 GCA_964354115.1 uncultured Candidatus Bathyarchaeia archaeon
CAGTGTCAACCATTTTTCCGAAGCTTTTTCTGCCACAGTTTCCGCAGTAGTCTCGTATTTCAAAATATTCTTTGCCGCAGATCTGGCAGCACGTTCCCCTTAATCTGTCGCCGAGGTAGGAGACTCTTCTCTCTATTGGTTCACTGCTCAATTCTAATCGGTCCCCAGAATGTAGACGTAGCCCTTGGTTCCGAAACCTTCAAGCTCAAGCACACACCCATGCTTCAGACTTTTGCCGTCCCTGACTTGTCTTTTTCCAGCCTCTCCCCTGAGTTGTCTAAAAACCTCAAAGATCTGCGCGCCGCCCGTGGCGCCCAGCGGATTGCCATCTGCTTTCAGGCCGCCATTCATGTTCGCGAAGAGCTGCTTTCCATCGATTTCGTAACAACCTCGGTAGTCTTGACAACTCTCGTATATGCTTCTCCAAGCTTTGCCAGGTTCGCAGAATCCAAGATCCTCAAGTGAGATCATTTCCATGACTGTGGATTGGTCATAAAGCTCGACAAGGCGAAGGTCCTGCAGGCTCACTCCTGCCATTTTCAAAGCATTTTTCATGGCAATCTTTATCGCAACAAAATGTGTCAGATCCTCTCTTGCTGGATAAGTCAAGTAGTCGGTTGCGGAGGAGAAACCAAGAACGTATACTGGCTTGTCCGTGAGTTTTTTGGCAGATCTGTCGCTGGCAAGTATGATGGTCGCAGCACCATCAGAAACTGGGGCAAAATCATAGAGCCCCAAGGGTTTGCCGGCTTCTCTTCTGGCGTTCAGAACGTTTTCGACTGTTATCTTTCTCTGATATTGCGCGTACTCGTTTTCCGTTGCCTGCAAATGATTCTTAACAGAGATTTGCGCCAAGGCAACGTTCAGCTTTTCAAGGTCCTCCCCTTTCACGCCGTACTTCTTGATGTAGGCTCGAAGCATAAGCTCATGGTTTGCCTCAGGCGTACATCCAGCATAATAACTCCACGGGTCTTCGAGAAGCATCAAGTCGTCCCGGATCTTGTCCCATCTATCAGTCATCTTCTCTATGCCCCCGACCAAGACCCTGTCATACCTGCCAGCGACAATGGCGTTGCAGGCGTTTGATAATGCTGAACTGAACGAGCGAGTTACTTCCATTGGAACGTGAAGCTCCGTGAGTTCAGACAGAAAGCCTTCTTCAAGCCCAAGCTTGTTTGTGATCGGAAGAAAATAGTCCGAAAGATAGCAGGCTTCCACGTCTTTACGCTCTAGGTTAGCTTCGATTGAAGCCTTAAGCCATGCTTCTTCAATCAACTTTTCAGGTTCTTTCTCATAATGCTCTCCGAACCTTGTTCTTCCAGCAGCAACTATGGCTGGTCGAATCTGCATTATTCAATAACACCTTTTTGATCAGTTAGCATTATCGCTTTCACGTTGACTTTTAAGTGTTTGCTATTTCAACGTTCAGCGGTACTCAATGAGGCTCTTTTCTGTTCAGGGAGGTGCCGAACTCGAACGAGTGTGCATCACATGTTGAACAACGTGCAATGTATTGGGTCAACAAAGACGACAGCACGTGTTGAAGCATTCACCGATGCGAGATAAGTGGAAAAAAGAATTTTGATTCAGGAGTCCTGATCTAACCTATTGCCTTTTCTTCAGTAACTTTCACGTTGCGCTTTTCGAGTTCGTCGATGAAGGTTCTGAAGAGTTCGTTGTGCATACCTATCTTTTCAACGGGAACGAGGCCCTTGTCTTTTATGGCTTTTCCAAGCAGGAGCCTTGCGGCGATTGATGCCGGGTAGGCAGTCGTTCTGGCCATGGCTGTAACGTTGTGTTTCTCATCATAGAAGTCCAGTAAATGATAGCGATATTTCGTTTTCTTGCCCTTTTCAATTCCTGAAACCTCGACTCTTAGTGCCACGATGTCTTTGTTTTCAGGTCTCTGGAGTTTCTGCGTAAGAAGTGTTGCAGTGAGCTTCCTCGGTGATATACGCGTGCCATCGACGCTGACCTGCGATTCGTCAAAGAACCCAAGGGCCCTAAGCATCTTAATCCTTTCAGCGTGTCCTGGATAGCGGAGCGTCTTCTCCCACATTTCATCTGGCTTGTCTATGGTGTACATAAGAGTCCTAAGACCATCGGTATAGAAGGCTTCAAGTTTTCCGACTCCTGGGAATTCTATTTCCTCTAACTCGCTCAGAGCTTCAACTTCTGTCTTTCTTCCTTTTCTTATTATTCCAGCTTTCCGCGTATATTCATCAATGAGGCTTTCAGCTGACCAAGTGATAACGTAGCCTAAGGGCGGTAAGGGCTTTTCCGGGAGTCCCCCGACCATTATGCGAACGGTTCTAACCTCGTTGAGGCTTGCTGCCGCATGCCCCACGAGAAGGTTGCTTATGCCAGGAGCCAAGCCGCAGTCCGGCACAACCGTGACCCCAGCCTTTGCGGCCTTATTATCCAGCAACAGCGGGTTTTCAGCCATGTATGAGACGTCCACCATGTCCTTTCCTGCCTGGACGCAAGTTTCAGCAAGGCGGTAACCTAGATTTCCAGGCAGGAACCCCATGACTAACGTATAACCTCTCAGAGTGTCAAGTAGGGTATGCTGATCTGCTACGTCCAGCCGAATGCTTGAGACATTGTCTGTTCCAATGTCTTCTGCAACTGCTTTTGCTCTTGCCTCGTTGTTGTCGGCAACAACGATTTCGAGAGATTTCATGCTTTTGGCCAGGTCTTTGGCGGCTACGGAACCTATGTTCCCGCAACCAACGACTAGAACTTTCATAGAGATTAATGAATAGGCAATTTCCATTAAAGCTTTCCTGAGAGCTGGGGCAGAATGGCTTTGTGATGCTTCTGCCAAGGTTTTCTGGATTTTGGGTCAGGAAACTCAACGAGACTATGTAGTTGTTCTATAGAGGATTTATTTGAAAATCTTATATACCCCATATGGCCCTTGTACGTCTGAGCATCATGGCTGAAATTTGTCCAACATGCGGGCTTCCCAAAGACTTGTGTGCTTGCGGAGAGATTGAAAAGGAGCAGCAACGGATTCGAATACGACTTGAAACTCGAAAGTTTGGCAGACCAACAACAATAGTTGATGGTATCGACGACAAGAATACGGACTTGGCTGGAATGGCCCAGAAACTGAAGAATTTCTGCGCCTGTGGAGGAACGGCAAAGAACGGCCAAATAATGCTACAGGGAGACCATAGAGACAGAGTCCGCCAATATCTGGTCGGACTAGGCTACCCACAAGAAAACATAGAGCTTCAATGAACCTGGCACATGAGGATGCAAGCTCAAAATGCCCCTTCTAGGGAACATACGTGACATGTTAAAATCACTCACTCATGGAAAACGATCAAAAAATTACTGTCCAAAATGTGCGAGCCCGAACATACACTTATCCAAAAGTCATGACTATTGGCTGTTTCCTAGGAAATACGTGTGTGAAGACTGCGGTTACAACGGTCCGATAGTCATGGAACTTGAAAAAGAGGAAAAATAGGCAACAATGGTGCTATTCTGGAAGCTCTAGATTCAGTTGCCTTCTCAACGTCTTGTAGCGATTTCTCACGGTTACTTCTGTTACTCCAGCAGCTTCAGCTATGTCCTTCTGCGTTTTCTTCTCATTGTTCTGCAGGCATGCAATGTAGAGTGCTGCAGCAGCTAAGCCCATGGGGTCCTTTCCGGCAGCTGCCCTTCTTCTTCTGGCCTCCCGAAGGATCTGAATGGCTGTTCCTTGCGTTCTGCCTGATATCCCAGTGTTCTCAGCGATCTTTGAAACGTATGTTAATGGATCAGCAATTGGCATGTGAACTCCGAGTTCACGCAGCAGCAGTCTGTAGCAACGAGCAACATCTTTCTTGTCAACAAGGCTAGCCTCCGCAATTTCTCGAAGGGTTCTTGGCGTTCCGCTTCCGCGGCACGCAGCATAAAGTGATGCTGCGGCTATGGCTGCAATAGATCTGCCGCGAACGAGACCTTTGTCTAGCGCCTTGCGGTAAATTACTGCCGCTTTTTCCTTGATGGGTGGGGGAATGTAAACCTTGTCCGAGAGCCGATCCAGCTCAGCCATTGCCTGAGCCAGGTTTCGGTCGATTGAAGAGTGCACTCGAGAGCGTATTTGCCATTTTCTCAATCGCCACATTTGCAGACGTGTAGATAGTGGAAGTTTCCTTCCGAACGCGTCGCGGTCAACTTGGCTTATGGCTGTTGATAATCCTTTATCATGAACTGAGTACGAAGTCGGCACACCTACCCGGCTTCTCGATGCTTTCTCTTCCTGGGTGAATGCTCTCCATTCTGGTCCTTTGTCCATCATCTGCTCATACACGACGAGCCCGCAGTCACCGCAGACAGTTTCGCCTGTGTCGTAATCATGAACCAAGTTTGCACTTCCACACTCTGGGCACTTGTCAACTAGGCGTTGATGGGTTTTGCTTTCTTTCTTGCTCAAATCTTCTCATCCAACTCGCAGTGCGTAGAACCGTCACTTTCATGTTCCTAAATCAGGGATTCGGAATCAGAAAATT
>CAYGYP010000197.1:0-4504 GCA_964354115.1 uncultured Candidatus Bathyarchaeia archaeon
CTCATGTCTCCTCCTCCTTGCCTGTTTCTTATCAGAGCAGCCCAAGGGGAGTCAAGTGCCGCGGGACGCCCTCCTCTAGATGGATCGACATGCCTCCGGATATGCCGTATAAATAAAACGGCGATCTTGCCAACCCGGAGACGGCCTCGTCCGTCTTAAGGGTGTGAAACCGGAGATACTGGGTGACGGAAGAGAAAGAGCTCATCGACCGGCTCTCCAGGGGCGACATGTCCGCCTTCCGCGAGCTGGTCGAGGCCTACAAGAAGAAAATGTATTACTTCGCTCTTGATATGGTGCATGATCCGGCCGACGCCGAAGACATCTCCCAGGAGGTCTTTTTGAAAGCTTTCCGCAAGTTTAAGACATTCAAACGGGATGCCAAGCTCAGTTCCTGGCTTTACCGTATCGCCTATAACACCTCGATCGACCACCTGCGCCGGAAATCCCTGGCCCCTGAGCCGGCAGAGGACGCGATCCTCGACGCTGCAAGCGTGGGCTTCGGCGAGTCCCCGGCTTCAGCAGATCCCGCGCGGACGGCCGAAAGCCGTCTCCTCATCGCCCGGGTCGAGAAGGCCCTCCAAAACGTCTCCGCCCGGGAGAGGACGGTCTTCCTGTTGCGGCACTACAACGACCTGATGCTGGACGAGATCGCCGAAACCATGCAGATTTCCATCGGGTCGGTGAAGAGCTACCTCTTCCGCTGCCTCCGGAAGCTCCAGAAGGAGCTCGCCGTGCCGGAAGCGCCCGGGCAGATGGAGGTGTCCGATGAAAGGCTGTAAAAAGTGCCGGGATCGTCTCGTCGAAGCGCTCTACGGAGACCTCGATCCCGAACAAAAAACATTTTTTAAAAATCACATCGCCTCCTGTCCCTCATGCGCCGCCGAGTTCAAGGCTCTGACTGAGACTCTAAAGACCATGGACAAGAGGGTCCGCCCCGAGCCCGGCCAGGATTTCTGGAATGGCTATTGGGACCGACTTTCCCCGCGCATGGAAGAAGAAAGAGTTGGCCAGGAAGAATCCCGTTCATGGGGAAAAGCGTTCAGCCGGATCTGGGGCCTCCGGGCTCGCTGGGCTTTCCAGGCCGTCGCAGCCCTCGCCTTGATCATTGCCGGGATCTTTATCGGCCGAACGATCTTCTCTCCTCCCCGCGTTCCTTTTGAGGTTGCCCGTCAGGAGGTCGAAACGCCGCCGGTCCAGCCCGGGCAGGGCGATCCCGTCCTCCGCGCCCGGAGCTATGTCGACCGGTCAAAGCTTGTTCTTCTGGCGCTCGTCAATTATGACCCCAAATCCGAGGACCCCTACGGCTTGGACCTGCCATTCCAGAAGCAGGTCTCACAGGAGCTCGTCAGCCAGGCCGGAGATCTCAAGTCCGACCTGAAGGACCCCAGCCAGCGACGCCTCCGGGAGCTGGTCGTCGATCTCGAAACCATCCTCCTTCAGATCGCCAACCTCGAATCAAAAAACGACCTCGAGGCGGTCGAGTTCGTCAAGCAGGGCGTAGAGAACGGGGGGCTTCTTCTCAAGATCAACCTGAACGAGATGGGCAGGGACCTCTCCGGGGGCGGCCGAAGAGCGGCCGCGGAGAAGTCGCCGGCGCAGAAAACGAATATTTGAACGTGTGACTAAAGGAGATTTGCCGTGAACAAAATGAACCGTCTGGCAGTTATGGGACTTCTTTTTGTCATGACCCTGACTCTTTTCCCGTTTCACGTCCGGGCGGCCGAATCCCAGGAGAAGGACGCCGTCGCCTACAAGCAAGCCTACAACCTCGTGCTTCAAGAAAAATGGGACAAGGCCTTCAGTGCCATGGAGGCGCTGGTTAGGGACTTTCCCGAAAGCGCCTGGACCGACGACGCCCGCTTCTGGCAGTGCTATGCCCGGGAGAAGCTCGGCCAAGCGTTCGAAACTGTCTTCAGATGCTATCAAGAATTCATCAACGCCTACCCGGAAAGCGAGTGGGCGGACGATGCCCGGTCCAACATGGTCCGGCTGGGCCGCGATCTCGCTAGGCACGGCAGGCCCGAGTACGAGGCCAAGATCCAAGCCATGGAGGAGGGTCAGGAGACGGATGTCAGGCTGGCCGCCCTCTACGCCCTCCAGGACATCGGAGACCCGGAGTCACTGAACACCATCATCAACCTCTATGATTCAACCAAAAGCCCCCAGCTCAGGAGCCGGATCGTCTTCATGCTCCAGGACTTCAAGGCCCCGGAAGCTTTTGCCAAGCTCAGGTCCATCGCCCTCACCGACCCGGATCCCCACGCTCGGAGGATAGCTCTTATTGCCATGGCTCAGAGCGATAATCCGGAAGCCGCCGGGATGCTTAAAGAAGTCGCCCTGTCCGGAAAAGACGATGAGCTGCGCAAAGCCGCCCTCATATCCCTGATGGGGACGAAAGACCCGGACGCCGTATCTCTCTTGATCGAGATAGCGCTCAAGGATCCGAATCCCGAGATTGCCCGGATGGCGGTCATCGGCCTCCAGGACTCCGAAAGTCAAGAGGCCCGGTCGGCACTCCTGCAAATCCTCAAGGAATCCAAGGATCCGGAGGTCCGGAAGGCCGCATTGTTCAGCCTCAGTCAAAATGCCGAGCCGGAAACACTCCCCTTTCTCCAAGAAGTCATCGTGAACGAGACGGACAAGGACCTGGCCCGGATGGCCGTCCTGATGGCCGGTGAGATAAAAGGGCCGGAATCATTGGCCCTTCTGAAATCCGTCCTGGCAACCAGCAAGGACGTCGAAGTCCAGCGCCATGCCCTTATGGCACTCGCCCAGCACGGCGGAGAAGGCGTGGAGACCATCCTCTTGGATGCAGCAATTAACAGCCCCGACGAGAGATTGGCCGAGATGGCGATCCTCGGGCTGCGCGAGTTCAAGGGCGTTCTGCCCGAGGAAAAGCTGCTCGAGCTGCTGAAGAAAACAAAATCCCTGAGAGTCAAACAAGCCGTCCTGATCTCCTTTGCGGATGAAAAGGGCGGGGCACCGGTCAGCGTGCTCGCCCGGATATGGAAAGAGGAAACCGACCCGGATATGAAAAGAATGCTGGTCATGATACTTGGCCAAACCAAGAGCGACGAGGCGGTCCCGATTCTGCTCGAAGCGGCCCGAGACAAAGACACAAGAACGGCCACAGCGGCGGTGATGGCCCTTGGCCAGCTCGGGACTCCCAAAGCCAAGGCCGCGCTCCGCGAAATTATCGAGAAAAAGGAACCGGAAGAGATCAGGAAAGACCTGCCGGAATGAGCCTTAACTCGCGCTCTATTCGGGCCGGAACTCCGGCGGCAGGTCCCATCCTCCCAAGTCCCGGCCGCACGCGCAGACCTTCTGGTACCATTTAATTTCCGCTCCGCAGTTCCGGCAAGTCCATTCTTCCTTTTGGGCTTCCAGCCATTTCTCAAGACCATTCTGCTTGATGAATTCCAGGTTGGGTTTCATGGTCCAGTGGTGAGGCCACCTATCGGTCATGAATTCATGAAGCGGAGGGCACGGATAGTCGCTGCAAAAACAGCAGAAAACAACTTGTTTCTCCCGGGCACACTTCCTGAACCGGCATCCCTTGACGTAGTCGTCCGTCCGGTTGCTGCCGCAGCCATCGCAGTCCGGGGCTCCGCAGGCCCCGCAATAAAGCCCGCAGGACCCGTATTGGGATTGTTTCATCGCCAAGTCCTTTTCGAGTCGATCAACGTCCTCCTCGTTGCTTCCCGGTGAATCGAGGGATGCCTTATTTCTTGTTGAAATATAAGATGCATTCGGCGGCCGGGTAATCCTTGTCAATATATTCAATCCGGAGCTCCCATCCTGCGGCGCGGGCCCGGTCCTGCCAGATTGTCTCGAAAATCCGCCGGTAATCCTCGAACAGAATCTGCTGCCTGAGATGCCCCGTGACTTTATACAGACGGAAGAAGGCGGTGTTTAACCTGGCCACGGCCTCCCGGTCCTCGAGCTTCTCCAGGATGACTTGATTCCCGATCAGGTTGGCCTGTTCCCAGCACAGGTAGAGGATGAAGGCCCGGGACGGCTCCATAAACGGCACCCAGGTTCTCGCCGCCAAAAAATATCCGTTTCCATCGCGAAAGAAATCGAAGGCAAAATCCTTACCTTTCTCTTTGGCCAGGACGTTGAAAACGCGGACCTGCTTCGTCCAGTAGGTCTCCTCGCGAATGTGGGCTTTTGTTTCCTCCGTGACGTCAGGAAATGAAGATGTCGGAAGAGGGCCGGTCTTGTCGAGGCGGATGTTAATGGCTTCCATATGCTGAAAGTACCATCGATCTGCCTCGTCTAGAAAGGAGAATACATAGTCGGTTCTATGCGCGTCAAAAGTGAGCGGAATCAGGAAATGGACCTGTTTGCCGACCCGATGAATCTCCGGGACGGCTTCCCATTCCGCCCAGCTGGCCTTCTCTCTCATCTCCTTTAAAAACCCAAGCAGCGGCTGTTTAAATTCCTCGTAGTACGGTTTCATAAGGTTCGGCGTGATCTCCCCTTTTTTCAGCGCGGCCACGAA
>CAYGYP010000198.1:0-1108 GCA_964354115.1 uncultured Candidatus Bathyarchaeia archaeon
AAGAGTTATGGTGTTGACCAGTTCGAGAATCGGGTTTGGGTGAAGCAGGCCTGGAGCGACTTTGGCTGCCCCACAAACTGTCTGAAGATCGCGTTTGTCAAGTCTGGCAAGTTCAGGGGAGCGATAACTGACAATCCCGATTACGAATTGCAGGCGTACCTTGGCCCCAACTTGGGGCTGTTTACTCCAGAAGAAAACGTGTTCATGTCTTCGCTGATTGATGATCTAGGGTTATGCGGCATCCAGACTGGTAACGTGTTGGGTTTCGCTGCTGAACTGTTTCAGAGAGGCATACTGTCCAAGGATGATTTGGACGGCATAGAATTGAAATGGGGAGATGCTGAAGCTTTTGCGAAGTTGGCAAAGAAAATCGCTTTCAGAGAAGGCGTAGGCGATCTGCTGGCTGAGGGTACGTATCGGGCAGCGCTGAAGATAGGAAAGATGAAAGGCAAAGACGTGCTACAGTATGCCGTTCAGAGCAAAGGCATCGGGATCGGCGCCCATGGCATCCGCAGCGGCAAAGACTTCTCGACTGACATAGGGTACGCGTGTTCAGTTCAATGCGGCGATCACACGTCAATAACCGACTTGCCCTTAGACGGCTCTGGAAGCGAAGTATGGGAAGCGTTCAACGATTCAGCGGTCTTGTGCAGTTTCAACGGTTTCGGTCTGCCCAGAAACTTCAAGTTTGACTTCTACAATGCAGTCACAGGTCTGGAGCTGACGCGTGAAGGCTGGGCAAAACGTGGCGGGCTAAAGACGCTGCAGATACAAAGGGCACTGTTGCTTCTAGGAGGACCAGATCTGAAGTGGGACCCGAGAATTCATGATGATAACCCGGCCAGATTCTATGAGCCGTTGCCTTCGGGGCCGTACAAGGGAAAAGCTGCTGACAGAACCAGCGTGAGAGATAACGTGCAGAAATATTATCAAGAGGCAGGTTGGGACGAGAACGGAGTACCGAAGTCAGACACTCTTAAGAAGCTGAAATTGGAAGATGTCGATAAGGCTCTGAGGAAGCTGCGAAAATAAAGGGTCTGTGGGAAAAGCGAGAAAGACGACTTCATTCTGGAACTGAACTATTATGAAGAAAACAGTCCCTACAACA
>CAYGYP010000198.1:1208-4500 GCA_964354115.1 uncultured Candidatus Bathyarchaeia archaeon
TAGCCCATTTTTTCAGATAAACGAACAGAAACAAATATCATTCCTGCACAGAAGACGCCGATAGAGGAAACTGGATCTAAGGGCAGCCAAGTTTTTTATGTCCTGACTGACAAGACTAAGCACGGTGAGTGAGGCCATTCAGAGGTACGTTCTTAGAAAGTTTAGTCATTATCCGCGCGCGCTAAGATTCAAGAATGAGAAAGAGTGAAAGCATTTGCCAGAAAAGAGACAAGAACGAAGAAGATTTAAGCTAGGCCCACGCCTGATGGAAATTCTCGCAAAACTCCAAGGAGTCGAACTTGAGAATATCGAAATGAAAGTTGACGATATGCAAATGCGCTCGAAACAAGGCCGTATTTCCAAGCCGACCAGTGCCAAGCCAAAAGCTGAGGCACCACCAAGAACTGGACCTCATGAAAAAGTCAAAGAAGAATTCGTTCCATCGTTAGAAACCTATCCAAGCAAGATTGCCGAGGTTAAACTCGGAGCCACAAAAAGCGAAGGCGGCACACGCAGCAGATCTCTGACGATCGGAGGTGAAACCACGCCTGCCTTCTACACTTTTGAAGGGCGTATGCCGCATCCACCAGTAGTTGCTGTGGACGTTTTCGACATGAAGGTTCCTCTCGCAAGGGCCGTGAAGATGCACGTCAAAGACGTCATGGAAGACCCCGCAGCATGGGCGAAACTTGCAGTTGACAGGTTTGAAGCCGACATGTTGACCCTCCACCTAGTAAGCGCGGACCCACTCATCAAAGATACTTCGCCCAAGGAAGCGGCAAAAACGGTGGAGGAAGTTGCTCAGGCCGTAGACGTGCCACTCATAATCGGGGGATGCGGAGACCCAATTAAAGACGCAGACGTTTTTGAGGTAGTTGCTGAAGAGTTTGCGGGAGAAAGATTTCTAATTAATTCGATCACCAGAGACATGGATGTTGAGAGATGCGCAAAATTCATCAAGAAAAACGGGCACGTTGCACTATCTTTCACGCCGATGGATTTGAACATGGCCAGAGAGCTTAATCGCAGACTCTACGATTTCTTGCCTAGAGAAAGCATAATCATGGACCTAACCACGGCAGCGCTAGGATACGGGCTTGAATACGCTTTCACGAACATGGAGAGGGCACGGATTGCAGGTTTAACGGGAGACCCAGAATTGGCACACCCCATGGCTTCTGGAACGACCAACGCTTGGGCTGCAAGAGAAGCATGGATGGAAATGGGTCCACAGTGGGAACCGCGCGAACTCAGGGGACCCCTTTGGGAAGTCACCACCGGCTTGACGCTTCTACTTGCGGGTGTAGACTTGTTCATGATGATGCATCCAGCAGCTGTGAAGACTCTCAAAGACACCATCAGTCAGTTGCTAACCAAAACGCCGAGCACTAATGACAGACTTGCCCAATGGGTCAGCATGAAGGCTTAACTTCGGAGTATTGCATGAAATGAGCCGAATGAAAGTTAAAAGAAAACCTATAGGCGAACTAAGCCCACTTGACGTTTACAAGCTTCTTCCAAAAACGAACTGCAAGCAATGCGGCGAAAAAAACTGCATGGCATTCGCAACGAAGCTTGTAAACCAAGAAGTATCACTGAACGAGTGCACCCCGCTATTGGCCGAAAAGAACGAAAAAGCACATTCACAACTGCGGGAATTGCTGAAACCTGCCGTCAAGGAAGTCACAATAGGCGTCGGAAATCATGCAGTCAAGATCGGCGGCAAACTCGTCATGTATCGCCACGAATTCGCATACTCTAACCCGACAGCTATAGCAATCGACGTGACTGACGAAATGTCTGAAGACGAACTGTCAGATAGAATAGCGAAAGCTGAAAGCTTCAAGTTTGATTACATTGGGCAAACACTGAAGCTTAACATGATTGCTGTCCGCTCCACATCGCAGGATCCGGAAAAGTTTGCGGCGACAGTCAGGAAAGTGGTTGAAAAGACCAGTCTCCCATTAATCTTGTGTTCCCTGAATGCCAAAGTTGTCGAAGCAGGATTAATGACTGCCCCAAGATCCAGACCGTTGTTGTATGCGGCTACGAAGGACAATTGGAAAGAAATGTCGCGACTTGCCCAAGCGTACAACTGTCCCTTGACAGTTTTTTCACCAAACGACGTAGCATTGATGAGATCGTTAACAAAGACGCTACTTGAACTTGGAATTGAGGATCTTGTACTGGACCCAGGTACTTTCCCCGGCGAAGGCCTGGCTAGAACTCTCAACAATTTTACGAAGATTCGCTGGGCAGCATGCAAGAAAGGCGATGAGCTCTTAGGTTTTCCGTTAATCAGTGTCCCTATGACTGCTTGGATGGACAGAGGCGAAGCATCAACAGAAATTGCGAAGTGGAAAGAAGCCTGCTTGGCAGCCATGCTGATTGTTCGCTTCTCGGACATTCTGATAATGCACGGTGTCGATGGTTGGTCGCTTCTGCCGTCTGTAGTGTTGCGGCAAAACATCTACACTGATCCTCGGAAACCAGTAACTGTCGAGCCTGGCTTGAGGGCGTTTGGCACTCCAGACGAGAATTCGCCTGTGATGTTCACGACAAATTTTGCACTCACATACTACACAGTGGCTTCGGACATAGAATCTGCAAAAGTGAACGCTTACCTATTGGTCATCGACACAGAAGGAATAGCAGTGGACAGCGCTGTTGCAGGAAGAAAGCTTACAGCGGAAAAAGTCGCCAATGCCCTGAAGGCTTCTGGAATTGAAAGCAAAGTGAAACACAGAAAGCTTCTAATTCCCGGGAAAGCCGCGCGGTTAGGCAGCGAGATTGAAGGGCTGAGCGGCTGGCAAGTACTGGTTGGACCCCGTGACTCGTCGGGTATTCAGAAATTTCTGCAAGAGAAATGGGACAAAAATCCATAGCTCCCTTTTGATTCCAAAACGCGGATTTCTACGTGGATTGACAGCTAAGAATAACGTATTATCGATTTATCTTCCCGTGCCTTCGCCTACGTCGCTGTTTGACATAGCCTTCAGCCATCGAAAAGACCTCCAAGATCAGTTTGAAGCGTTTTTCTGCGTTGATTCTGTGTTGAAGCATCATGAAGTCTTTTGGCGTGCTGAAGCTTTCGACATGACCGTTCATTCTTTTCCTCGAGATCCTAACGCAGTCGTCGACTATACAGTTTAAGACGCAGGCGCCGCAGAATATGCAAAGTTCTGCGGTCATTCCGATTTCGCCAGCCTTCCAGTACAATGCATTCGTCGGGCATGCTTTTACGCATAGGTTGCATTCAATGCCTCTGCATGTTCTTTTATTGATGGTTATG
>CAYGYP010000199.1:0-4494 GCA_964354115.1 uncultured Candidatus Bathyarchaeia archaeon
GGACTTGGAGCTCGATGCGGGCATCGTTGTAGGATTCCATGCCGGCATCCACCACTGTGAAGATGATCGCCTTTCCGCCGGGCAGGACTTGCGCGTGCCTGTGAGTGAATTCCGCCTTCTGCGGATTCAGGGTCGTCACGGGCTCTTTGGGGCCGCCATTCTCGGGGATGCGCTGGACGGCGCCGGGATACCGATCGGTGAAATAGATATATCCGTCTTTGCCCCAGTCGCCGCGCCCGAACATATCCGTCCCCGTGAGCGGCAGGGGGGCGCCGCCGCCGACGGCAATCTTCTTGAGCGCCTGATCCATCGTATCGACCATGACGACCCAGCGTCCGTCCGGTGAAAAGATGGGGGTGCTCAGGTACTTCACTCCCCCCAGAGGTTTCTGCTCCAGTTCGTTGATCGGCCGCTGGAAGGCAGTGGTAATCCCATCCGCCTCGTAGTTGAAGGCCAGGGATTTTCCATCAGGCGAGAACATGACGCTCGGATTCCAACCCGGAGTCATTTGGTGGCCTTGCGGCAACTGATGGACAAAACGAACGACCTCCGGAGCGGAGGCCTGCCGCGCCTGAAGCCAGGCCCAGACCCCCGCCGCCATCCCCAAGACGGCGAAGCCGCCCAGCGCGCCAGCCAGCACTCGCCTGGTTCGCGCTCTCAATGGGACTTCCGCAAAGGTTTTCGTCACCCGACCGGCGAGCGTTTCTTCCAGCTCGAGACGGGCGTCCCCGATATCGCGCAATCTGGACCGCCGGTCTTTCTCCAGGCACCGCCGCAACAGGCGCTTCACGTTCTCCGGCACCGTCGCCGGCAGCGCTCCCCAGTCCGGATCCTTGTCCATGATCGCGACCAACATCTCCGTCGCGGTCTCTCCGCCAAACGTCAGCTTCCTCGCCAACGTCTGGTACAGCACGCACCCGAACGCCCAAATGTCCGTCCTGCGGTCCACGGGCTTGCCGCAGGCCTGCTCGGGTGACATGTAGGCCGTCGTGCCCATGACCATGCCCGCCTCCGTCATCTCGGCGGCGAAGGTTACTGTCATGGCCTGGCTAGCGGGCGACGAGGATACCTCCGTCGCCTTCGCCAGTCCGAAGTCCAGCACTTTGACTTTGCCCTCGGGCGTAATTTTGACATTGGCCGGTTTCAGGTCGCGGTGGATGATCCCCTTTTCGTGGGCCGCATCAAGCCCTTCGGCGATCTGCCGGCAGATCTCGAGGGCTTCCTTCAGAGGCAGCGGCCCTCTGGCCAGGCGCTCGTCCAGCGTTTCCCCCGGCACGTATTCCAGCACCAAGAACTTCGTGTCGTCCGATTCCTCGAGCCCGTAGATGGAAGCGATGTTCGCATGGTTCAGCGCCGCCAGCACGTGCGCTTCGCGTTCGAAGCGGGCCATGCGTTCGGCGTCTTGCACGACGGATGCGTGGAGCAACTTGATGGCGACCTTGCGCCCGAGGCGTGTATCGGTGCCCTCGTACACCACCCCCATCCCTCCTGCGCCGAGCTTCGACTCCACGCGATACTGACCCAACGTTCGACCGAGCATGGGCAACCTCCAATCGTAAGGCGCTACTTTGCCTCAGGGCTGAGGCGCTTGAGTTCCTCGAACCAGTTCCGGACGAGGCTTAATTCTGTCACCGGCGGGAGGCTATAGTCCTTCTTCTCCCGAATGAGGAAGCGCCGGCCGTCCGGCGTGATGTCGTAAACGCGTACTATCCCTGATGCAGTGGCGGCGAACTCGAAGAGCAGTTTCGGCGTTCCGGCGGACAGATTCTGACCGGGGGAGATATCCACCTTCATCAGCTTCGTGAAATCGATGTTCCAGTAGAACAGCTCCCGTCCATCCGGGGCCCAAACCGGGGCCATGCCGCCCTCGCTCGAAATCGGCAGCGTCCTCTTGCCATCCGGAAAGGACCGCACGTAGACCTCGTTGCGTCCCGATTCGTTCGAGACGTAGGCCAGCCAGAGGCCGTCAGGGGAGAACTCGGGAAATACTTCATTTGACTTGGTGGCGACGAGGGGAATGATCTGCCGGTCCGCCATCCGAAGCACCTGGATGTCCCAGCCCGTTCCGCGACCCGCGTCGACAATAGCGAGGTACTTGCCATCCTGCGTCCAGGAACTAACTCGTTGTTCGGATTCGGTCTTCCTCAGTTGCTCCATCTTTCCGCTGCCGTCCGCCGCCGCCCACCAGATCTCCGTAGGACTCGTTTTCGACCAGGAGAAGGCTACGCGTTTCCCGTCCCGCGTCCAGACTGGAGCCCCGTAGGGCTGCCCGTCCGACGTCAACCTGGTCACCGTTCTTCGCTGGATATCGTAGAGCCCTGCGCTGCGGTTGAGTCCCTGGGTAGTGAACGCCAATTGCCGGCCGTCGGGCGACAGGTGTATCGCCATCACGGGTCTTGCACCGAACGCCGTCCATTTCTCGGCCCGGCCGCTGCGATCGACCCAGTAGAGATCAGCGACCGGCTCCGGGAAGATCCCTCCGGAAACGGAAATCAGCGCCCCGGATTCGGACACGCTGTATTGCCCGGCGCCGGAGTTCATATCGGCCATGGGAAAGTTGAACACCTGCATGAGCCCCGCGTTGACCGTTACGGCAGGACCCGTGGTCTCCAGCCGGTCCAGACTGAACGGCATCGCCATCAGCGTGCCTTTCCGCACGAAGATCAGATGCCCGGTAGATACGTACCGCGCATCGGCCCCGTCTTCAATCAGGACCTTTCGCTTGCCTGTTTCGAGCGACAGCCACTCGATGCGTGCCTCCACGCCGAACTGAGAGGGCATCGAGGTAAACACCAGTGCTTTCCCACCCGGAAGAGTGTGCGGCAGACGGTGCGTCGCGTCCTTGCCGGCGGCGAGGGTCGTCAACGTCTCCGGGGTGCCGCCTGCCGCCGACACGCGCCCCAGGCCGGCTCCCCATATGCCGAAGATGATTCGGCCATCCGATCCCCAACAGATTCCGAATGGACGCGCCTCGAGATCGCACAGGGGGGCAGGCACTCCGCCTTTCGCTGCCACCTTGTACAGTTTTCCCTTGGCCCAGAACCCGATCCATTGGCCGTCGGGCGAGAAGAACGGCATACATGCCGCTTCGGTGCCCGGTATTACCGTGGCTTCCTCGCGGTCCAGGGGACGCCGATAGAGCATCGCCTTCGCCATGGTTCCATCCGGGGTCGCGCTGAAGACCAGGAAGCTGCCGTCGGGAACGAGCGCCACCTCTGTCCGGGCGGGCCCCGGCATCATTCTATTCAACTGCCAGCCGGGCGGGAGACGGATAACCTCGGGAGCGGCCGCCGCGGGCTTCGTCTGATCCAGACCCACCGGAACGCCGCTCAGCGTCGTCGCGTTCACTGTGCATGTCATCCAAAGAACCAGAACCGACAGAAACGCCGTGAGAATTTTTTTCCTGTTCATATCTGCTCCTCGTTGTTTTTAAAAATCGCTTTTTCCGCGGCGTGGAGAATTCGCGCTCCGGGAGATAAATCTCTCCTCCAAAATATATCGGAAATATATCGTCCGCCGTGCGGCGATGTCATCTTGCCCCTTCGAACCGAGCAGCTCGGCCTGCTCGCCACGATGCTGATGTACGATTCCATCTACGCCGACTACTTTACCGCCAAGTAAGATAGTCGGCCGCAGACGAATCTCATTCGTCACCATCCGCGCATCGCGAGGAGCGATCGCGATCGTCGGTTACGCTGCTACCACGTTTTTACTTTCTTGTCCGGACGCGCCTCCATATGAGCGGAGGATAGGCCCGATGACTCTTGCGGTCCTCGGCGCGAAAGCAAGAATCCATGATAATACCCGGTCGAGTCGACGTAATACCCGACGATATCGCCAGTTGCACTGACTCCATATGCGCGCGTCACGCTCGCTTTCGGTACATCGAAGGACGTCATCTCGCCATGCTCCGTTACAAAACCATGGAATTGAGGAAGAGGTCCCGTGAGGCTACTGCGATGAAAGCCGACGATCGTTCCGGTTGGGCTTATGTCCCAAGCCTGGGTGACAACCGATCCCGGAAACTGGAACCACGTCGTCACGCCATCGCGGATGAGATAGCTCTGCTCCACCCGACCAGTCGTTGGAGAGAAATAAAGGCCCACTACATCTCCGGCGGGGTTTACGCCGTTGTTCATGGTGCGGTTCATGGAATGGAAAGTAATGACACCCGCAGCATCCAGGACAAAGCCGTACATGGTGTCCAGAAGGATACCGCCGCCGGCCGTGCCGACGTGGTAGCAACCCACAATCGTGCCTTCAGGGCTGATTTTGACGGGCATGGTATTCGGCTGGCCCGGCACATCGATGGGGTAGAGGGTGCCGTCCCTCAGCAGGAAACCGTGGACGGTATTGAAGCCGTTTTCGAACCATCCATACTGGCCGACGATATCGCCCTGCGGATTGATACCCCAGCCCTCCGTCCAAGTAGAGCCGGGCCAGTCGAACGAGATGAAGTTTCCGTTCCTCAGTGCAAAGCCGTGCTTGTGACCC
>CAYGYP010000200.1:0-4493 GCA_964354115.1 uncultured Candidatus Bathyarchaeia archaeon
TGCCCTCTCCACGAGAATCCATCAGAACCTCACCGAGCTCAACGCCTGGCACAACGTCAACATCGACGAGGCAGGTTAGCGACACGAGAACATCAGCACGCGACAGCCTGCAGACTGTCTCGTGCTTAATCCTGTCTCGAAAACTGCTCGACAATATTATTATCCTCGCCAGTTTTCGCTGTTTTCCTTCTCTGCATCTTTTATGCGGCATGGCTCTCACTAGCACCACTCAAAGGCGGTGAAAGAATCACAACGTCTACCCTGAGAATACGCGCAATGAATTGAAGAGTTCTACAGAACCCTGAAGAGAACCACAGAAAGCTCACTGAACTATGAAAGTTCACTGAGTCGCTAACATAGTCGCTCATCGCGAAGGGTACTCGCGAGGCCCTGAGGATAGGTCTAATCTGGATAGTTGAACTATTGCGGAAAAAATGTGGTGAACTATACTACGACCCGTCCCAACATAGAAAACACAGATCAAACATGCACAGTTTGGCACGCCAGTTGAACGCGAACAAGGACAATGTCCACTGGCAGCGAGCACTTGCTGATGACGAACATTGGTGGGGCTGCCCGGATTTGAACCGGGGTCTATAGCGCCCGAGGCTACAAGCCTAGACCAAGCTAGCCGACAGCCCCATGCAGTATATGATTGTTCAGAATCGTGAAAATAAGCGTTCCTTAATCTTTAAACCCTTGCCCAATAATACTAGTACCCTCGCTGCTGGGAGGAGGTTCTGCAAGGCTTGTCTGCTGCACGTCGAGTACGAGGAATTAAGGTGCTTAAGGCCGTTTCCTCATCTCTGAGACTGCAAATCTTGAACTTTCTTTTTGACAAGGGACCTCTTTCCTATACTGAGTTGATGAGTTCACTTAAGATGAACCCAAGCAGGGACGCTGGAAGATTTGCTTATCACCTGAAATTTCTGCTCAAGGCAGATTTGATCGAGGCGGATGTCGAAGCGAGAAAATACTGCTTAACTGAACTGGGCAAGATGGTCATAGACGTTGCAGACCGCATTGAAAAGGACGCGTCCAAACAGAAAGGCATGCTTGTCCGCGCTTCCAGGTCTGCACTGGAAGAGTTTGACGCGAACAAGATTGCAGGCTCTCTCATTAGAGAGGCAAAAATGTCAGCTGACCTAGCTCAGAAAGTGGCCAAAGAAGCCGAGAAACGACTTCTCAAATCAAAAACGAAGTATCTGACCGCACCCCTCGTCAGAGAAGTCGTCAACGCCATTCTAATCGAAAAAGGACTAGAAGAATACCGCCACAAGCTCACGCGCCTGGGACTCCCAGTTCATGAAGTCACAATGCTGATGGATACAAGAGGCCCTACTTTTCGAGACGCAGAGTCAATACGCGAAATGGCCGGAGATGCAGTGCTCAGAGAGTTCATGCTTCTCAAGACGTTTCCGAGAGACATTGCAGACGCTCACTTAGCCGGTTCATTGCACATCAGCAACCTAAGCTCATGGACCATGAAACCCGCCGAAATTGTGCACGACTTGAGATTCTTCTACCAAAATGGGCTGGAACTAGAGAAAATAGACGCTCTCCAACCCTCTCTCTCTCCACCACACAACCTCGAATCCGCCTTGTCCACCACCCTCAACGTCCTCGCACACTCAGCTAAGGAAACAGCTGAAGCTCAAACGCTTGAATACTTCAACGTTTTTCTCGCCCCCTTCATCAGAGGGGTTGACCCCCAAAGAATCAGAGACGCTCTGCAACTATTCATTCACAACGTGAATCAATGTGCAAACACTTCGCTGAGCCTAGAGCTTACCACCCCAAGCTTCATCGCCGACAAGCCAGCGATAGGACTTCTAGGAAAGCCAATTGGCAACTACGGAGATCTGGCGGAAGAGGCACAGCTTTTGGCATCGCTCATCCTTGACATATTAATCGAGCAGAGCCAGAACAAACCGTTGCTCAACCCCAAAATCGTGGTAAAAATACGGGTTGAGACGTTCACGGATGAGAGAGCCAGAGCATTACTGCTGAAAGCTCACGGTCTAGCAGACAAAGGCCTGATCTATTTTGCCTATTTGTTGAAGAAAGGTAATGAGCAGACTGTCTTCTCTGGCTTTGGACGTAAATTCATGCCTGATTTGAACGGGGACTGGGAGATTGACACGCTGCGCACAGGCTGTCTGGGATCTGTAGCAGTCAACTTACCCCGAATCGCGTACGAATGTGAACAGGATGAAGCGAAGTTTCTTCAGCTTCTGAAAGAGAGGCTTGAGATGGCATCTCGGGCTCTGGAGATCAAACATGCAGCGCTCAAACAAAACGGTGGCAGACTGCTCCCGTTCCTCATGCAAAACGTTAATGGTGACCAGTATTTCAGGCTTGATTATTCCTCACGCCTGATAAACCTGGTTGGCCTGAAGGAGATGCTGGAGTCCTTCCACGGCAGAACATATCAGCCCGAAAAGGCCGCTCCTCTCGTGGAAAAGATATCCCAATGCATGTCTGATGCCATTCACAGGGCAAGCAGGAAACGTGCAAAACGAGTACTTTCCTCCATGCTGCCCGACTCTGAAGCGTCTGAAAGGCTAGCGCAAATGGATATTGATAGGTATGGCTTTGGAAAGGTCAAGTATTCAGGGGCAAGAGAAAGGCCATTCTACTCTACAATCAGAGCGTTGCCGTTTGAGGCAAGTCGGGGTCCTTCACAGTACTATGTGATTGAATCGAAACTGAGCATATTGAACGCGGGAGGCGACTTGACTGTGATGGAGCTGGGGGAAGCCGAACACAAACCCGATGAGCTTATGTCCCTAACCAAGCAGGTCATGGAAGAATACGGTCTAGATTTTTTCACTTACAGTCGCAAGCTAACGTATTGCACCAACTGCAAAAGAAGCTGGTTCGGCCTTCTGCACAAATGTCCTTCCTGTAGCGCTACTGGAACTTTGATGGTCTATGATCGTTTTCCGCAGATATGAATTCAATACTAGGCAACCCCAAACCCTATTTCACTGCTCCCAATATCAGAGCTAAGAGGGCCATTCTGACAACTACACCATTCCAGACTTGCTGGAAATATCGTGCATACGGAGTGCTGTCAACTTCAGCGGCTATCTCGTCAACCCTTGGAAGCGGATGAAGAATTATCAAGTCCTTCTTGGCTTCACTTAACGTGGCCAAATCTATCCTGTAGGAACCCTTAACCTTAGCATATTCAGCAGCGTCCGGGAAACGTTCTTTCTGTATCCTCGTGACATACAAGACGTCGATGAGAGGAATAATTTTTTCAAGATTCGTCCTTTCTGCTACGGGTATTCGCTCTTTTATTGTTTGCAGAACTTCCCGCCGCATCTTAAGGGTTTCAGGCGATATAAGATATAGTTCAATCTTGTAGAGTGAAAGAGCATATGCTAACGAGTGGACTGTTCTTCCATACCTAAGGTCGCCAACAAAGGCTATTTTCAGTCCGTCAATTTTGCCCTTCTCCTTCTTCATCGTGTAAAGGTCCAATAGGGCCTGTGTCGGATGCTCCTCTGCCCCACTGCCAGCGTTGATGATGGGTGTTTCCGCAAACTCTGCCGCCAGCCTGGCTGCACCTTCAAGCGGGTGTCTCAAAGCTATTACGTCAGCATAGTTCTCTACAGTTCGAACGGTGTCGGCGAGGTTTTCACCTTTTTTTACCGAAGCTATTTCTGCTTCCGCAAAGCCTATTGTGGAACCACCTAGCTTCTGCATGGCTGATTCAAAGCTTAAACGGGTACGAGTGCTTGCTTCGTAGAATAGAGTTGCAAGGATTCTTCCTCTGAGCATGTCTGAGCCTTTTGCGGCCACAGTTTCCATCGATTTGGCAGTTTTGAAAATGAAGTCAATTTCATCTCGGGAAAAATCTTTGATCGATATTATGTCTCTGCCTTCGAATTTCACTATGATACCCGAACCTACAACTCTATGCAACTCCTAAATAACTATTTGCAGGCGTCGGGCATACGCAAGTTGCCCCTTTGCGAGGACGGGGCTTAAACTCGTTCCATGCCACGCGTCTTCTTAGTCTGATCCGGCCTCCATCGCGTTCTTGAATTACAGCGAATAACCGCGATTGCCGTCTCTGACGTAATCCTTTGTGGTTTTGACAGATACAACTTCAAAATGAGTTTATGACTACATCGAACACTATCAATACATCCGTGTCTGCGCGCGCGAGCTCTGATCGAGTTCATAGAGAAAAAGTGAGGTTCGCCAGATTCTGGCTGTGGTCAAGTGCATCTATCTCTTGTCTATGGTGGATAGAGATCCGTGGACTCGTCTCCGCCATAGCCCAACGGCGCTAGTTTGTAGTCATTTATCGTGTTGAGTGTGAGCATGCCAAGCCTTGCGGGCTTGTGTGCGCGTAGCTTTGGGGTTTGAGTGGGATATAGTTTTACTCCTTTCAATTCCTGTCTGCACATTGTCTAAATGAAGAATTGCATCCATTGACGTGCTTCTTGATCACTATTCAGGAACGCATGTCCAGAATA
>CAYGYP010000201.1:0-4424 GCA_964354115.1 uncultured Candidatus Bathyarchaeia archaeon
AAGAATCTGAGGGGTCTTCTTGGCCTTCTGAAAGCGAATTTAGATACGCCGGCCCAAAACCACGAACAAAAGAAGCCGCCATTGTAATGTTGGCCGATGCCGTAGAAGGTGCCGTTAGAGCCCTGACCGAAATAACCCCAACAAGAATAGAGTCAACAATACACAATATGGCTATGAAACGTCTGCAGGACGGCCAATTCGATGAATGCGACCTGTCTCTGCGTGAGCTAAGCCTGATAGAAGCGAGTATGGCTAAAACTCTCGCTGCGCATTATCACGGCCGAATCACATATCCAAAGCTGACACCCGTCCCGAAACAACAAGGAAACCGTTCTACAAAATCTCAGGAACCACAAAACGGAAAGCCACTAAATAACAAAATGGAAAGCCCGGAAAAAATACAAGAAGAAATGCAACCCGAACCAGATGAGCAAACACCTGAGCAACCCGAGCCCGCTTTGCCGAGCGAGCAAGACGAGCAGGAAACCGACTAAAAATTATGGCCTCTGCCAAAAAAGACCAGAGTATAATCGTTCAAATCGCTAAAAATTTCAAAAATATAGATATCCATCCGCCCAAACTAAAAAAACTGGTCAAAGCCATCTGCAATCGCTTTAAGCTTTCAAAAGCAATTATCAGCATAGCAATAGTTGACGATACCCAAATCCGAAAACTAAACAAGCAATTTTTGAATCAGGACCGCCCTACCGACTGTTTAAGTTTCAACTTATCCGATAATAATACGAACTCCGCAAAATCGTTTGAACTCATCATCAACGGCGAAATGGCTGTCAGGCAGGCCAATCTACGGGGCCATTCAAGCGAAGCGGAACTTGCGCTTTACATAACCCACGGCCTGCTGCACAACCTCGGATTCGATGATTCTACACAAAAAAAAGCTGAAAAAATGCACAATATCGAGAATGAAATCCTGCAACAACTCAGCTATGGCCCCATATATAACGGAGGATAAAATATAATCCTCTATGCTGACCAAAGATACAGCTATTTGCATACGGGTAGTGGATTACTCTGAAACATCCCAGATAGTAACACTTTTCACCAGAGCAACCGGCAAAATCAACGCCATCGCCAAGGGTTCGAAACGGCCAAAATCAGCTTTCGATGGGCCGATAGAAGTTTTCTCCTATGGAGAAATCGTCTTTTCTGATTCGAGCAGAGAAAAACTCGCAACCCTGACGGAATTTCAGCAAACCCCGGCTTTCACCTGTAGGACGGATAACCTTTTCGCTCTAAATTGCTGTCTCTTCGGCACCGAACTTGTAAATGGGCTTACGCACGACTACGACCCCCATCCGGAACTTTTCGATAGTTTTCTTCAATTTCTGCAAAATGTTAACGAGCATCAAGCATCGGGTATCGAGCATCGAAAAGTGTTATCATTACTTATACTCTTTCAGCTTGTCTTACTTCGGGAAATCGGCCTGATGCCCATACTAAACGCCTGTGCAAACTGCAAAACCCCTTATTGTCATTCCCGCGCAAGCGGGAATCTATCTCAAACATATTTCAGTAGTTCCGCCAACGGCCTGATTTGCAAAGATTGCGAAGCGAGTTTCCCAGATAAGATTAAACTGACTAAAAACGCTGCTGATTGTTTGGCCGATGCCAAATTGATAGCCAAGGCAAATGAAAAAACACTAAATGAAATCGAAAAAATTTTAGTTCACCACTTCACAGAACTTTTGCATAGACAGCCTAAAATGGCAAAATACATTTTGAAAAACTAAGCGAAAAAAAATTAAAAAATTAGAGTTTTTTTACGATTTTTTTAAGGGGGAGGTAGGTTTTTAGGTCAAAAATGGGGCTGGGCAGGTTAATCTAAGGGGTTTGGGTAAAATAGGCAAGAAAAAACCGTTCGAAAACGTTTGAAAACTTACAAAAATTTACAAAAACTGCATAGAAACTTACAAAAATTGTATAGAAATATTCAAAAGTTATATAGAAACGTTTGAAAATACGCACATAGTTTGTAATTGGCAATCGGTAACTGGTAATTTGGGGTAATTGATACTCGATGCTGGATGCTCGATACTCGTTACACAGAAAAACAATGTGCAGCATTCAGCGTGTGGCAGACAGGAAAAGAAAAATTGGCCACGAATTGACACGAATTAGCACGAATTTTTTTGACCACCGAGGACTCCGAGACCACAGATGTTTTTTAAGCCACGGATTCCTTCGGCTATGTTCAGAACGGTCGAGAAAAATGCTGCAAAGAACTCGGACTCGATGTTGGGTGTTCGATACTCAGGATAAATAGAAAAAAGGCCGGGAGTGCTTTAAGCTCCCAGGCCGCGAGCTTTGTCAAGATAGAAATTGTGATTACTCGTCAGTGCCTTCGAGCCAGTGATTGCTCAAGACAGCGACATCAAAGAAGTTTACCACACCATCGCACGTAATATCACCGGGCTGAGCAATCGTAAAGCCATCGCTGAGTGTTAAGTCCCATGTGGTAGAAGTGGTACATTGGGTAACTTCCACGTGCACATCCCATTTCCCGGGATTAGCATCATCGGGTATATCAAAAAGTGCGTAGAATAATGTGTCGTAGAGTGCCCATCCCTGGGTCCAATCAATGGTCGAGCTACCTTGGGAAAGCCAGACATCTGTAACAGTCGAAGTGCCCTGATCCGGAAGAGTAGGAGTACATTGCTGAAATGAGCCGTTCGTCCCTGTTCCTTGCCCGAAGCGAGTATTCAAGCCGGTGATGGTTACGGTTAAAGACTGACCTTGTTTAGCAGCACTGGGGTTTATAGAGGTAAGAACCGCCTCTTGGGCAATGGTTGTTGTCGGCGCGGCGAGTAAAACGACTATTAGCAGAGAACATTTAACAACTGTTTTCATGATAGTCGTACCTCCCTTTCTCTTTTCGATTTTTTAATTGAAGCTTGTAAGTATCAGAAGTTTTACTCTTTGTCAAGGTTTTTCTTACAGATTTGCAGATATTTTTTTAGTCTTGGGTCTTTTGTGTTCGGGTTGCAGCGCAACAGAGTTTCATAGGCATCTTTGTATCTGCCGCTGTTGTAGTATGTTGCGCCTAAATTAATCAGCGATTCCTCAAACTGCGGGTAGATTTTGAGGGCCTTATTGTAATACTTAATCGCCTCGTCGTGATTACCCTGTGATTCATAGCAGGTGGCGAGATTGTTCAATACGTGAATATGAAAGGGATGGGCTTTATAAGCTTTTTTATAATCAACGAGCGCCTGCGGGACATTATTCATTAAAAAATGGGCTTCTCCTCTATACCACTGCAACGGAGTTGACATAGGGTCAAGCGTTGCGAATATTGAATAGCCCCTATCAATTTCTGAGATAACCGCCGACCAATTTTGGGCTGCTCGTGCGGCGTAAGCTCTTTTTGTGTAAATTTCGGCGTTCAGGCGAAAGAATCCGACCGCAACTGCAAATAATAACAGAGCAAAAGAAGGGATGGCCAAACCGAACAGAAATGAACGAGGAACGGTCTTCTTATAGCCGAAGGATTGGTGATATATGGATATTATAACCGCCATCATCAACATCAGGAAAATCGAATGAAAAATTCTTTCTTTCGGAAAAGAAAAGAAGGCATCAACCATATACCCAACAATACCGAAAAACATAAGGACTGAAAGCAATTTAAGATTTCTGTCAGGATTTTGGGAGATGATTTTGAAGATATAAACAAATGTCACTGCAAACAGCGACATATAAAACATAAAACCAAATAAGCCGGTCTCGAACAAGACCCAGATATAATCATTGTGCGGGCGCTGGAAGTGGACTTTTTTGAAAGAGCGCGGCGTTAGATTTTCCAGGTCATAAGAAGGGAAAACAATTCTCCAATTACCGGAGCCGAAACCTAAAAACAAATTGTCCTCGGTCTGTCTTAATGATTGTTTCCACATCAAGAGCCGCTCTATATTAAGCGGGTGTCCAGCAGAGGTCAAAGAATGAAATCGTTCCGCAAGGAAATCTATAGAATCGGATTTCGAATAAAGAAAGCTGAAGATTAAGACAACCACAATTAACAATATCACGACGAGCAGAAAACCCCTGAAAAAGGCCTTTTTAGATATGTCCAGTTTCCTGTGAAAAACCCCAGCTACAACGGCTGTCGCAACAGTTGAGAGCACAAGCGCCAACCAAACTGAACGGCTCTGAACAAGAAAGATAATCAAGAGGCCTAATATGATTGGAAAAACGCTTATAATCTTCCAAAATCTGTTAGACGTTAATAAAATATATAAACAAAATGGAAGGGTTAAAAAAAGGGCGGAGGACAAGAGGTTTTTGTGCGCCATTGTCGCACTTACTAAAAGCAAGACTTCAATGCCTGGCTTTCGAAAAGCAGATAGAAAATACTGCCAAAGAGCGATTAAGGATAAAATTGCGGCTATTATCATTACCGCCTTGGC
>CAYGYP010000202.1:0-4401 GCA_964354115.1 uncultured Candidatus Bathyarchaeia archaeon
TTCACGATAACAGTTCCGATCGAACCGAAGGTCAATGGAGGTGAAAAAGTTTGGGTGAACATACCCGAGTCCTTATCGTCGACGACGACGAAAGCATACGGAAAACACTAGCAGCCATCCTTGAAGAGGAAGGCCACGCGGTTGACACGGCTCCGAACGGACGAGAAGCCATCAGAAAATCCAAAACCCGCGCCTACAACCTGGCCTTGATAGACATCCGGCTTCCAGACATGGAAGGCACAACACTGCTGACGAAAATGGCGGACACAACGCCCAGAATGCGCAAGATAATCATCACAGGCTACCCGTCACTGCAGAACGCCATGGATGCCCTGAACAGAGGCGCAGACGCCTACATACTCAAGCCCTTCGACCTTACGAAAGTCCTGCAGACCATAAACGAACAGCTGAAGAAACAAGAAGAAGAGGTCAATTACAGCCAAAACAAGGTCGCAGAGTTCATCGAAACACGCGTAAAGGAACTGGAAGAGAAAACAGTAAACAACAAAAAACCACATCGAAACACCTAACCAGTTTTTGTTTGCTGGTTCCTTTTCTAGCAAGAAACAAGGTAGGCTGTTCTGAAGGTTTATTAGGAATATTCGGAACTAGTCTTCGGGAACACTATGGCCAAGAAGACTTGGACCGAAAAACTGAACGATGATGAGGGCCTGCCGAAAGTCGAGAAGATCACTGATAAGATGAGTAAACGGTGGGGATCAGGCACAGTCGTCATTCCAGCGCCCAGAGAAGTAGACGAACTAATGAAAAGCGTGCCTGAAGGAAAGCTGACCACCATAAACGAGATTCGCGCAGCTTTGGCGCGGAAACATAAAGCCACAATCGGTTGCCCCATTACCACGGGCATTTTCGCTTGGGTTGCAGCCAACGCCGCTGAAGAGAGCAGGCAGAAGGGTGAGAGAATGATTACGCCCTATTGGCGCACGCTGAAGACCGGCGGCGTCATAAACGAGAAATATCCAGGAGGAGCAGAGGGTCAGAAGAGGCTTCTGGAAAAGGAGGGACACAAGGCCATCCGAAAAGGCAGAAACTACATCGTCGTAGACCATCAGAAAGCCCTAGTAGGAATATGACTATCCATACAAGTCTGTTTTCAAAAAAAGGCACGTGAGACAGTTTCTTTGATGCGAGTACGCGCATTACGAGAATATGCGGCTTTTTCCACGTTTCTGTAACAAGACGGCGCAACAAAACGGTTACAAACCTTTTTTGTGCCAATCCCACACGCTGGATTTGGTTACAATTCTGCAATCTATATAACTCACTACGCAATTGATACGAATAGGAATGGCCTATGAAGGATGTTGAGTTGAAGCTGATTTCTGAGCTTATGAAAAACAGTCGCAGAAGTGACAGAGAACTGGCGAAAGTATTGGGCGTTTCGCAGCCTACGGTCTCCAGGGCAATCAAGAAATTGGAGAAGGAAGGCATCATCAAAGAGTACACGATGATACCTGATTTTAGAAAGCTCGGTATTAACCTATTTGTGGTGACTTTCGTCAAGCATGCAAAACAGGTGGACTCGAAGGATCTTGATGAGCTAAGGAAGATGGGGATAGAGCGTGCTAGGGAAGAGAGTTCGCCTGAGACCATCATGGCTGAAAGAGGAATCGGACTCGGATATGGCTCAGTCATACTTTCATACGAGAGAGACTATTCTTCCTACTTGGAACTCGTTGGAAGGCTCAAAAAGTTCCAGCACCTAGACTTAGGCAACATCCAGAGCTTCTTGGTAGATCTCAACGATACTGTTCACTATCGCTCCTTAACCTTTGCAACCTTGGCCAAGTACATATCAGATTCCAAAAACACGCGCTACTGATCTCTTTCAAGTGACAAATCAGAGGTCTTACTTGATGCTTCTTTGTCTTTTCGCAAGATTTTTCTGAGTTCCTCCTCTTGATCTGACGTCATCTTAAGGCCAAGTTTCTCTTCGAGGAAAATAGCTACTAGGCGAACTGCCAAATAGGCCTCTGCCGCGCTCTTGGTCTTTTTCTTTAGCAAATCTAACACCTTCTTTGAAACCTTCAATGATTTCTCCATGTCAACAGGGACTTTGTTAGGGGTCTCCGCTTTCTTCGGGGGCATACGGTTTTCCTCGCAATGAGCGTTGGTCATCAGCTCAGCCAGAGCTTCTAAGACTTTGCGTTCGCGCGACCTCACCTGTACGCACAAGCATCAACGAAAGGCACTGGTGAGTCTGGTTCTGAACGCATATTAGGCGCCAATCTTGCGCGCGCGGCCTTTTCTGACCTGCTGAAGAGCTTTACGAGTTCTTAGGTCTTTGGTTCCCTGTTAAACGTAGATTGGGCTTCCAGTTTTGCTGTTCCTACCTACTATTTCTGGAAAAGCCAATATAGCCCTGGCCATGTACAATTTTGTTGATGCGCGATGGTTGAGCCATTCGTTCTCTTCTTTGACGACAAGTCAGTCAAGGCCCTACGGAAGAAGAATGGCAAGGACTTTCTCAGTCAAGGTGCACGACTGCAAAACCTACACGTTCGTCAAATGCCCAAAAAAGAACTGGACAAATGGAAAACAAGTTTCAACATAATTCGTGATGATGCCCAGTTTTTCAAAGAAATGAGGAGGGCAACTGTTCTCGGACCCTCTATAAGAACCAGTCTATCTGAGGTTGTCGGCGGATTCGAGCTTAAAGAAGCAAAAAGCGTCGTCTTGACGTGCATATTTGAAATTGGCACCTTATTAAGAAAATTCGTCCTTGCAACAATTGTGGTTCCAAACACGATCGAAGACAGAGACCATATGTTCCGATATTTTCGCAGACTAGTTGCAGACGTGTCAACAGAGCCGATTTCCCAGGGGAACTGGAGAAAAATGGAAAAAATCCGAAAGAGGATAAGCTCAGGCTCTTCCGGGCTCGAGGGACTCGAGGAAAACCTCTGGGAGAAAATACGCTATCACTAGCGCAATTCAGCATGACGCTTAGCGCGCCGCACATCAGCTTTTTTTGACGATAGGGGTTCGCTTTCATCAGCATTTCGACTTCTTCGCGATATGCTCCGATAGCCTATGCAAAAGAGACTCCAACCGATCATCCAGATGAAGAAAACAAATGGCAGAAGCAGTAGCACAGCTGCCCGATTGCGCACACGCTTGTTTGTGTGTATAGTCAAAGCCACGCCTAGTCTGTCCGTGTACAAAGTGAGAATATAACTTTTGTTGACACCAAGATGCGTTGAACCGGCGAATGCCTAAGTCTCTTGCTTCTCTGCTGCTCAAAAACGGGCTGACACAAGAATGCATTAATGAGAATCTATCTTTTCTCGGCGGTCTTCTCGATTCTGAAGGCTGATACGTTGCCAGTTTTAGCGTCGATTTTGAATTTCAGTTTCTGCTCAAAATAGTCTGCTTCAACGTTCCAAGCCTGTGCTTTCCCATCATATTCAACCTTGTAGAAAGAGCCTGGAATGGTGTATCGCCACATTGCTTTGGCTGCTTCGATGGCAATTTCCTTTGCTGCTGCCGCATCAGTGACACGTAAGGCGTCGTCCATGAATGTTTCCCACCTTAACCATTTCTGATAGGTCTATAAGCGTTTTGCTGCAGTGTTGGATCTGAAAAAAATAAGGGTTGAGTATTTTTTCTCTGCGTATACGAACGTATTCTAGAAGCCAATCACGAGGGTCTCTGTCGTTAGTACTCCATTAATGCCCCTGATGTCGTCTGTGACGATGTTGCCCAAGTCTCCGAGCGTCTTTGTCTCGACTCTTACAGCAAAGTCATAACGGCCGAAGACACCATAGACTTCTTTGTCTCCCTTGATCTTAGACAGATGCTCCTTGACGGTTTTCATGAAATTTGCTGCTTCACCTGAACCTACACGAACCAAAATTAAAGCCTCAACCATTTGAACACCGTTAGATCCATAGACGCTAAGCATATAAATCATTTACGACTTGCCACAAACGAGTCAGCTGCACCCTTTCAACCGGTTTTATTTACGGGAGAACAGGTGAACCTAATACTTTGCAGAAACAGCCGTTCGTGCATGGCACGTTTTTGGGTTTGAGCTTGGCTGGCACGGGTTTGATGTTTTGCGACATAGAACTTTGTTCTAGAAGATTGTTCCATAAACTTTATGGAACCGTTTTCCGTTCGTAAGCTATCGTAGGAGAAGAATGGCGGCAACGTGAAGGGAAAAAGGGAGAGAAGGGAGAAACTGCAGAAAGATATCCCTTTTTTGGCCGCCATCCTTCTCAACCTGCACTTAGTTATATGCTAGATTTAACCCTTTACCTGGTTCTCACCACTCTGAACGCCCGTTTTCCCATGTGCGCTTAATGTGGTCTTTCTCACGTCTTTGCTCTTGAACTGTTTTTTCCATGTTGGAATTATGGCTCTGTCAACCATTATGAC
>CAYGYP010000203.1:0-4388 GCA_964354115.1 uncultured Candidatus Bathyarchaeia archaeon
AAAGGATCATGGAGCGTTTTAAGCCGTGTTTCGCTGGTCTGAGTATTCCCGAGACCGAAATATTCTCTATAACAAACCTCTACATTTGAGGGAAAGGCTCAAAAAGACTATATTTGCAGTGAAAAGTAATATTTTGCGGTTGGTGACAAAATTGATGATAGGCCTGATTTCGGATACTCATGATCGGCTGTCTATGGTGGACAAGGCCATAAAGGTGCTGAATAGTGAAAACGTTGGGCTTGTTCTCCACGCCGGAGACTATGTTTCACCCTTCGTGATCCCGAGATTCAAAGGACTGAAGGCGAAACTCATTGGTGTTTTTGGCAATAATGATGGTGACCATGAGCTTCTAAAAAGAAGATTCGGTGAAGACAGGCATTTGGAGATACGTGGAAACTTCGCAAAACTGGATATGGACGGTGCCAGAATTGCCTTGCTGCATGGTGTTGATGAAGAATTGCTAAATGCTTTGATTGACAGCGGAGGTTTTGATGTCGTGGTACATGGACACGCTCATGAGGCCAAGGTTCGCCAGAAAGGCAGAACGTTAATAGTCAATCCCGGCGAAGCGTGCGGATATTTGACTGGTAGATCAACGATCGCCTTGCTTGACACGAGTAAACTCGAAGTCAAGATATTGGAGCTTCGCTAGAAGTGAACACCTCGCGAATTGCCACACATGGTTATTTAACGTCGTTATAGGGCTGTCTTTTCTGGTTTGCCAACTGGAACAACTGTGCTATTTCTTCATCGCTTGCTCCGTTCCGCATGGGTGTCAGAATGTCCACGAGATTGTCGTTTCTCATTAAACATGGCTTGAGCTTTCCATCACTTGTCACTCGCAGTCGTGTGCAATTTCCGCAGAATTCGGTGTTTTCTGTTGGATGAACGACTTCAACTTTCACATCTGGTAAATGATAGATGCGCCGGTTTTGCATGAACTGCCTAGTCTCAACTTTTGCGGCTTTTTCCCTTAGCATGCTTTCGTATTCATCTAACGCCTTGTGGTTGGCTTCATAATACGTGCCATCAACGTTTATTGGCTCAAGCTCTATTAACTGCAGAATCGTCCCAGTTTCTGCGGCAAAACGGATCATCTCCAGAAAATCATAGTCATTTACACATTTTAGGACTAGCATGTTAAGCTTGACTGGATGGAACCTTACTTCAACAGCTGCCCTAACACCCTTGAGAACGTCTTCCACTCTTCCTCCGGTTAGTTTGTTGTAGACCTCAGGATTCAGCGTTGGAAGGCTGATGTTGACGCGGTTTAGACCGCGGGCACGCAGTTCTTTGGCTAATGAAGCGATCAACGCACCATTTGTGGTCATGGAAAGATCGGACAAGCCACGTATCCTGGAGATCTTTTCGACAATTTCCAGAATGCCCTTTCGAACGAGTGGCTCGCCACCTGTCAATTTTACCTTAGAAACTCCTAGCTCGACGGCGATCCTCACGATGCGACCAATTTCGTCAACCGTCATTTCTCTCGCAGGGATCTCATCAGACTTTTCTTCACCTTCCATGTGGCAAAATCTGCAGCGCAAATCACAATGGCTAGTGACGGCCACACGCAGGTTGAGAAGTGGACGTCCGAAGTTGTCTCTAAGCACCATCGTTATTCCCGGGCATGCCTAACGACGTGAGCCGCTTCGGTCAATATAAGCTTTTCAAGACACAGCTTAACAGCGTCAGGAGAACCGGGAATGCAGAAAAAGGCTTTACCCTTGGTCACCCCAGCAATAGCTCTTGACAAGACTGCAGCAGAACCGATTTGATCAAAGCTCAATCGCCTGAAAATCTCACCAAAGCCTGGGAGAATTTTCTCTAAAAATGGATATACTGTTTCGATAGTGATGTCCGACGGGGCTATACCGGTTCCTCCGCAAAAAATGGCAACGTCCACATCTGAACTAAATAGCGAGTTTCGCATGCCTTCTTCAATCATTTTTTTGTCGTCTGAAATCGTTTTTCGAGACACTATTGCATGTCCAGCCTTCTTGAGTAGGGCCTCGATAGTGTCTCCCGACACATCTTTCAGGGCTTCGCCTTTTTTCAGCTGCTGATACCGAGACGTGCTCACCGTTAAAATAGCGAATCTCAGCGTTTTTGGTGCATCATTCTTGTGTCTTTTTGAACTTTCGCTCATTCAAGGACGCCCTTCTTCAGTTTCTTTGCAACGTGGATGTTGTCGATGACTGTGGAAGGATATTGTCCTTCAGCGTCCTTTTCGTATTGTTTTACCATATCCCATATTGTCAGAAGGCTTACAGCTGTGGCCGTCAACGCTTCCATTTCGACGCCTGTTTGAGCTTTGGTTTTCACGGTTGAAGTAACCTGAATGGTTGAGCTGTTGATGATTTCAGCTTCGATTTCCACCTTTGTTAATGGTAGCGGATGGCAAAGTGGAATTAGATTGCTTGTCTTCTTGGCGGCTGTAATGCCGGCGATGCGTGCTGTATAGAGCGGGTCTCCTTTCAAGATTTTCCCTTTTTCAATTAGCTGTATGGTTTCGGTTTTCAGCTTTATTGTGCCCTTTGCAGTTGCCTCACGAAAGACCTCTGGCTTATTCGAAATGTCAACCATGGTCATACGTTGTCTCCTCAGTTCTATCATGCTTAGAGATTTGAGATATGATACTGCCTCTTTTCTCTTTTGTTCTTAACGGACTCGCCTCGTTGGAATACTCTTCGGAGAGCATTACGATTCTTTCTCGCTGTTTAGTGTTCTATCGGACCTAGTCTGCAAATCCTCTTCAAACTGGCTTGTCGCATAGTAACGAATCTTTCCTACGGTGACGAAGATCTGAATTGTCCATTTTTCACAGGTTCAGACTGCTTCTTCCAAGCATTCAGAAGTGTCTGAACTGCTCTAGCCTTAGGCGAATTCTCATCAAGCCTGTACAGCCTTATTCTTCCGAATTTTTTGTGTTGCACGATTCTTTCAGCTTCCAATATTTCCAGATGTTTGGCTGTTGTTTCGTAGTTTACGCCGAGCCTACGCGCGATTTCGGAAACGTTGAGCTCGCCTAGTTGCGCTAATGCTTTCAGGATCTTCATGCGAACTCTGGAGGAGAAAACGTCCTCAATGTCCATCGTTTTCATGCTTCTCCTTTCTGCAAGAGGGTAAATAGTTCCTTCTCTAAGTCATGTGCAGGAATCCGAGGCAGATAAACAAGCGTTGATCTTCCTCGGGGACCGGCTACTGAGACTTCCGTTTCCACAATGCCTACGCCTGAGAGATTCTGCAGGTATTTCCAGAGTTGCGTGTGACTGTGCGGTCTTGTGTTGAATTCCTCGCACGCCACCATGTAAAATTGCTCAGCTTCTGCAAGAGAAACGTAGGCTTTGTGGCTTTCTTTGAAAAGTCTGGCTATGCCGAGAAGAAGAAGCTTTTCATGCAGACCAAGATACACCAAGTCGCTTTTCCTCGTCGCTGGGATTATGCTTGAGACAGCCTTCCTGGCACATTCTGGAACAACAGTGTCCAGGTTTTCCGCACTCGCGTACTTTCCAGCTCGCCAAAGCAATTCAATGCCGAAACGTGCATTTCCATTCTCAGAGAACGCAAGTTCAGCGATCGCGTTCACTGTCTCTTCGGGCACGACTAAGGGCTTGAAGGCTAGGGAAATACGTTCGTTGAGAATGTCTACGAGCTGTTGTTTGGAGTATTTTGCGAGGTTAATTATGTTAGACTGTAGCGTGCTTCTGGTGCTAGCGTCCAATTGTCCAATGAGATTCACGTCCCGCAGAATGCATATTAGCGAAAATCTTTGAGGCTTGTTCTGCCTTACCTCTTGCAGTCGAGTTAGCTGATAAACAGCTTCAGAGCCTTCCCTCAGAATCAAGCTGTCAAATTCATCTAGGGTTAGGATCACATAGGCATTTTCGTCGTCTAGGATCCGCATCAAAATGCGAAGAAGCTCCTCAGCTGAATAGCCTCGCTTGGGAAAGTTCGGATGAAAAACCAAAACCGCATGTTGCAGGATTAGGAAAAGACTTCCACGATATTCTCGGCAGTTAACATGAATGTAGCGCAGATCGGTACCTCGGTTGCCGGCTTCTCGAGCCATGTCGGTTCCGAAACGTTGTGAAAGTACAGTCTTGCCTGTTCCTACTTCGCCGACTATTAGGACCCTTTGAGACATTTTTCCGGGAAACTGTAGCATGAAATTGAAGAATTCTGTCAGCAGACGCAGTTCGCTGTCTCTATGGGGGAGCCTATGAGGGACATAGTTGATGTCAAGTTTTGTCTCGTCTTTGAATACGCTTTGATACTGCGACACTGGGCTGGCCCAAAAAGAGTATGTTTAAAGCATTGTTATCCTTTTCCCTGCATTAGCTCGAGTCAGATGTCTTCATCGTCGTTGCGAATGTCGATTTGTAATA
>CAYGYP010000204.1:0-4387 GCA_964354115.1 uncultured Candidatus Bathyarchaeia archaeon
CATTCACCAAATGCCTTAGTCGAAGACTGTTCAGGTACGCCTCATCGATTTTCCTCGCGTTTCTGGCGTTAAACACGAACAATCCATTTCTTTTCAATATCTTACGCACCTCTTTGAGGAAGACTAGCTTCTTTGTCTGTGTTCAGATGGTAGGCTCTTGTGTACGCATTAACGCAGAATGATTCAAGTGAACGAAGCTTCTGAAATCCCTGTTTCTCAGGATGTCCTGTCTAGGGTTTATTCTTTTCTTTCAACAATTATTCTGCATCTGGTGACCAATGCGGCTATTACGCCTAGGGCTGCAAGCCAAGGAGCGAGGACAGCGCCTATGACTCCTACGGTCGCGGGAATCTCCAGAAGAACCTTACCCTTGTCATCTTTCACGATTATCCTGTTCACGTTCCCTTCATGAATTAGTTCCTTAACTCTTTCAATAAGGTCGTCAGCGTTAACGGAGAATTCTTCGGTAACAACTCTTGTTACTTTGGCACCGCAAATATTGCAGAATTTGTCATCTTGTTTCAACTGCGCTCCGCATTTACTGCAGTAGGACAATCACTTCACCACTCTGGGGAAAACCTCATTCAAACTAAAAAGCTTTCGGAAGCCAAAGGCTGAGTGCTTATTAGGTAGTAGATTATTAACTGCGAAGCACGACATTAAACATAGCCTATATAACGTGCCAAAAAAGGATGCTGCAAGATGCCCATCCGGCAACCTATCATATGCGTTCTCGGCCATGTGGACACTGGCAAGACCTCCTTGCTGGACAAGATACGCAAGACAAGTGTTCAGGCTCGCGAAAGCGGAGGCATCACGCAGCACATTGGCGCGAGCTTTTTTCCGGTTGACACCTTGAAACAGCTAGTGGGCCCTGCCCTTTCTGGAGTCAAGGCTGAAGTTGAAATCCCAGGCTTGCTAATCATTGACACGCCTGGGCATGAGGTTTTCACAAATCTGCGCAAGAGAGGCGGCAGCGTGGCTGATATGGCCATAGTCGTTATTGATGTGCTGAGAGGTTTTGAGGCTCAGACTTACGAGTCAATAGAGATTCTGAAAGCCCGCAAGACGCCTTTCCTCGTGGCCGCAAACAAGATAGACCGCATCCCAGGATGGAATGCTTATCCAGATACGCCGTTTCTAAAATCCTACCAGCTGCAAGACCCCTACGTTAGGCAAGACTTAGATGGTAGGATATACGACATTATCGGAGTATTTTCTCGCCAAAAGTTGAACGCAGATCGCTTTGACAGCATAAAAGATTTCACGAAAACCATTGCTGTAGTGCCTACCAGCGCAAAAACTGGCGAAGGCATAACTGAGCTGCTGATGGTTCTCGTAGGCTTGACACAGCAGTACCTGAAAAAGCGTCTGCAAATCACTGAAGGCCCAGCAAAGGGCACGGTTCTCGAAGTTAAAGAGGAACCAGGGTTAGGATTGACGCTGAACACGATAATCTATGATGGCGTCTTGCAGAAGGATGAGCTGATCGTCGTCGGCGGCAAGGATAAGCCGATTACGACCAGAATAAGGGCGATTCTGGTTCCCAAGCCGCTGGACGAAATCAGAGACCCAAGGGACAAATTCTCTTCCGTCAAATCTGTTTCGGCAGCAGCCGGCATCAAAATCGTTGCACCCGACTTGGAAGGAGCCATGGCAGGGGCACCACTATACGGTGTTCCACAAGGTCAAGAACCAAAAAAATATGAAAGGCTCATCACAGAAGAAATCGGAAGAATCAGGATCGCAACAGACGTCAACGGTGTTGTCCTGAAAACCGATACCCTTGGCTCCCTAGAAGCCATCGCAACTATTCTCAAGCAAAACGGCGTTCCAATCAGGCTTGCAGACGTAGGAGACATTTCAAAAAGAGACGTCGTCGAAGCCTCAGTCGTGAAGGATCGTGACCCGCTCTATGGGGCAATCCTGGCCTTCGGAGTCAGAATCCTGCCAGATGCTGAAGAAGAGGCCTCAATAAAAGGTATCCGAATTTTCCGCGAGAAAATAATCTACCACGTGATAGAGAACTATCTAGCGTGGTCCAAGAGTCAACAGGAAGCAGAAGCTGAACAGAAACTCGAAACGCTCGTCAGACCCGCCAAAATCCAAGTACTGCCAGGATACGTTTTCCGAAGGGCAAAACCAGCAATTTTCGGCGTTGAAATCTTGGCCGGAAAGATAGAGCCGAAGGTTTCATTGATCCGAGCTGAGGACGGCGAAGAGGTCGGCGAAATACAGCAGATCCAAGAAAAGGGAGAAGCCCTGCCCGAGGCCGAAAAAGGCATGCAAGTAGCCGTTTCCATGGAGAAACCCATAGTAGGACGGCACATATTCGAGAAGGACATCCTGTACGCAAAAGTGCCGGAGCAGCACGCAAAAGCGTTGCTAGCCACATTTCTAGATCAGCTGAGTGAAGATGAACAGGAAACCCTCAAGGAGTACGTTGAGCTGATGAGAAAGAAGACGCCCTTCTGGGCAGCATAAAGAAGACCCTGAACAAAGCATGTGATGGTCGAGTTGAACAAAACGATAGAGACTTTTGACCTTACAAAACGTTTCGGCGATCTTGTTGCAGTGGACAAGCTCAGCATCAGCGTGGAGCAAGGCGAAGTCTTCGGACTGCTCGGACCCAACGGCGCCGGGAAAACAACGACGATTTCCATGCTCTGCACGATCCTGAAGCCAACTTCAGGCACCGCGAAAGTCAACGGTTTCGACATCGTGAAGCATGCTACGCAGGTGCGAAAGTCAATCGGCATAGTCTTTCAAGACCCAAGCATAGATGACAGGCTGACAGGACGAGAAAACCTGTACATGCACGCCAACCTATATGGCGTACCTACGAGCGAGCAGAAGCCACGCATTGAAAGTGTCTTGAAGCTCGTTGAGCTTGAAGATAGGGCGGATGACATTCTGCGAACGTATTCTAGCGGAATGAGGCGCAGGTTGGAGATCGCACGCGGACTGATCCACTACCCCAAGATACTCTTCCTAGACGAGCCAACTATAGGTCTTGATCCCCAGACCCGAGAGCACATCTGGGCATACATCCAAGAATTGAAAAAAGCCCACGACATAACTATTGTTCTGACAACACATTACATGGAGGAGGCAGATAGACTCTCAGACCGCGTAGCCATAATAGATTATGGCAAAATCGTCGCCTCAGACACGCCTGCCAAACTGAAGGAAACGCTGGAAGGCGACGTGATAACGATCAAAACAAAAGATGCGGAGAAACTCTCGTCCGTAATGACCAAGATGGTTGCAATTCGGAATACCCGGATTGCGGATGACAACGTTGAGGTTACAGTACGAGAAGGAAAGAAGCTACTGCCAAAAATAGTCGATTTGGCAACGAGAAACAAAGTAGACGTCGAGTCAGTGTCTATTCGTGAGCCGAGCCTCGAAGACGTTTTCATACATTACACGGGGAGAGCAATTCGGGCGGAGGGCAGCAACGAACTCCGAGGAATGTCCGCAATCAGAAGGAGAGCCGTCAAATGACAGAGGCAAGAGGCATCTACACTCTGTGGCTACGCGAAGTCAAACGCTATCTGAGAGACAGAGTAAGAATAGTCAGTAGCTTTGTCCAGCCCTTGCTCTGGTTGTTGATCTTCAGCAGTGGAATAGGGAGCGCGCTCTCCGCTACCCGCAATTTTCTACCTTTAGGTGTAGAATATCAGCAGTACATTTTTCCAGGAATAGTTGGGCAGACGCTTCTCTTCACGTCGATGTTCATGGGAATATCAGTCATCTGGGATCGAGAATTCGGCTTTCTGAAGGAGATCATGGTTGCACCTATTTCTAGAATATCGATTTTCTTGGGTAAAATGCTAGGCGACTGCACGGACGCTCTGATTCAAGGAGTAATCGTTCTCATTCTGGGGTTGCTGCTTGGAATAAGATTTGATGCCTTTGCCCTCGTAGAGATTCTACCGATCATGGTGTTGATCACGTTTGGGCTGGTAAGCGTAGGATTAGTCATTGCCAGCTTCATGGAAAGCCTGGAAAGCTACGGAGTCATTCAGAGCTTTGTAAATCTGCCTCTATTCTTTCTCAGCGGCGCACTCTTCCCAGTCAGAGGCCCAAACGTTCCAAACTGGCTGCAAACAGCTTCGAATTTCAACCCGCTCACCTACGGAGTTGACGCTCTGAGAACAGTAATTCTCGGTAGCGCAGCACAACCTCTATACCCACTCTACTACGAGCTTCTCGTTGTATTGGGCTTTGACGTGGCCATGATAGTTGTTGGAACTCTGGCGTTCAACAGAAGAAGATAGCTCATCCAACCAACGCATGTGCTGATTGACCGCCGAACGGCGTTCTGCCACCTCTCCGTCGGATTCTCCATCGTGTTACTTTTCGTCGGATACGCTTCAGAACG
>CAYGYP010000205.1:0-4381 GCA_964354115.1 uncultured Candidatus Bathyarchaeia archaeon
TATGTTGTGACTGGGACATTTCGGGTTATCTTGACTTTTAGTAGTGGGTCGATGGTTTCTGTTCCTCCTTGCTTTCTCTACTTCATGAAGGCGTGAACTAGTAAAGTTTATCCTTTCCTGTAGTTTGAGTCTGTTTATATGTTTCGCGTAAAGAGCATGTTAGAACAGGATTTCCCTTTTGCGGTTCAGATCACTGATCATATGAACTGGAACATGGTGGAAGATGATTTCAAGTTCATGATGGAGGTAGAGCCAGAAGGATGCTTTGTGCTATTCTGTGATCAAGAAAGAGTTGGGATTGCAGCGACGGTGAGTTTCGGGAAAATAGGCTGGTTTGGAAACCTGATTGTCGCCGAAAGCCAGAGGAAAAAAGGAGCTGGTTCTTTATTGGTAAGACACTCCGTCGAATATCTGAAAGGCAAAGGCGTAGATACTGTAGGTCTATACGCATACATCGATAGAATTCCTTTCTACAAGAACCTCGGCTTCGAGTATGACTCTGACTTCACTGTTCTGACGGGCAAAGGATTTTCCTCCACAAAAGGAGCATACATTATGGAGGCTAAGAGAAAAGACGTGCAACAGATTGTCGATTGCGACAGCATCTGTTTCGGTGCTTCTCGAAGAAAGGTTCTGGAGCCTGTTCTTCGTAATCGGATCAATCTCGGCTACATGTACATGGAAGAGAAAAAGATGCTGGGGTTTGCTTTGGCAAAAGTGTGGGATGGCATTGCTAATCTGGGACCTCTAGTATGTCCGCAAGGGCGCAACGATGTTGCAATCAGCCTTCTGGAGGCTGTTCTTGGCCAGTTGAACGGTTCTGAAGTCTCATTATGTGTGCCACAGAAGGAAAAATCAGTTCTCGACATGCTCATGAGACACGGATTTGTGCCAAGTTTTCATGTGGCCAGAATGTTTTTCCATCCAGGTAGCATCACCGACTGTGTCTACGTGGCAGAATCCTTGGAGAGAGGTTGATAATAGATGTCATTGGATTTGTCTAGGACAATAGTCGTTGACTTCCTAAAGAGTTCGTGGCCCTGTATAGAAATCATCGTGAAACAACTGGCAACGTTCAAAGAAGAGAGGCGAACGAGCGTCCCCTTGTTCCGCTTTAAAGATGGGCGGAGAGCCGATGTTGACACGGAAGGTAGCCACTTTTTCTTGCGATCCTCCGTTGAGTATTCAAATCCGCAATTGACAGTGGAAGAAGTTCAAGGAATAATAGCTGCTCGTGTGTTAGAAGTCTGCAGCAATTACTTTCATCAATACGGGCTTCACGAACCGGATGAAAAAGACATTGCTACATTGTGTGAAAATGTGAAGAAACCTCCGCAGGAGATTGTGATCTCTTTTCTTCTGAACACTGATGACATTGAACCGGACAGATACTCAATGAATCCCATGAAAGAATCCATAACGAGCAGTGGACAAAGTGCATTGCCGGCTGCAAATGTCAAGACAGAGCGTCTGGAGGTTGATCAGAAATTTGTGCAGAAGTATGATGGGACGCTTATTTCCAAGGGCGAGGCTGAGCAGATAGCTCGTCACCTTGCATCCTGCGGCAGCAGTTACATGGACTTGGTGGATGCCGTGAAGTACGAGAGTCTTGCAAGTCTTTCGGAATCTTTCGGAATCGACCTATGCCTCCATTCGATGCGGCTCCCGCTAACCCTGCTGGAGAAAGAGAAAACTGACGGCCTGTTACACTACGTCATTAGGCAGACTCACGCGGGTTATGAGTCCATCGAGTGTGTCTACAAATGTATGGGCAGAAGCATGAAAAACCTAACTACACTTTTGACAGTGCCACACTCAAAGAAAGGTTATGGCTCGAAACGTGCTGTCCGAGGCAGAATCTACTTTGAAGGTACAAAACTGAAAAGTGTCAAGGTAGACTACCGAACTGCGTTGCTGTATCCAAACGCCATCGATCCAAGCGATGTCAGCGTCGCACAGGCCGATGACAGTTTCACTGTTGAAGGATAAAAGCTTACAGCCTACAGCTTCAGCGAGACCCCTTCTTCGCCGCAGTTCTTTCTCTACTCTCTTGCGTCGCCAGAAGACGCAGTTTTATGGCACGGTATCGGAGCATTCGGAGCATCAGAGTTGCTGAAGAGCTACACAACGACTCGGATGGCATGCGCCAAAGACCTGATTGTCAAAGGCTTGGGCGAAAAATACGGAGTAGCTACAAGAGTTCCATTGCAATTCAACCTTGATCCCAAGTTCATGTGGGGTCACCCAGTGCACCACAACATCGACGCGAGCATAGGCTGCGTGGGAAATCTCAAAGATTTGGCCAACTTGGGCATGAAAATGGAACATCTTCCAACCGACCAATACATTCGCAAATAGGAATTCAAAGGACGTTGGGTTGTTTCGGAAAGTTCATGGTTTTTCAAACATAATCCTTTTAAAAGCAGAGTTCAAGATTTCATAGGTGACTTCAATGTTTTTCAAGCAGGTCAAACATCACGGAGACAATTTCTCTTACATCGTTGCGGATGAAGCGACAGCGGAGGCTGCCGTTGTCGACCCAAGCTTTAACGCGGACGCGATAGTCGCGATGGCCAAAGATCAAAACCTCAAGGTCAAATACATAATTAACACCCACGATCACACAGATCACACGGCAGGCAATGAACAAATTAGATCAGCTTTCGGCGCTAAAATAGTCACCCATCAGCTGTCTCGTGTTCGCAAGGATGTGAGCGTGGTCGACGGGGATACGATTAAACTTGGCAAGGTTGTTATCAAGGTCATTCATACGCCAGGGCATACATCAGACGGCATATGCCTGCTAGTTGACAACAAGCTTTTGACTGGTGACACGCTCTTCGTGGGAGAGTGCGGCAGAACAGACCTTCCTGGCGGAGACTCTGAAAGCATGTATAACAGTCTTTTTCAGAAACTGATGAAACTTGATGATGCTGTCGAGGTTTACCCTGGACATGACTATGGACCGAAGGATCATTCGACAATCGGCGCGGAGAGACGAACCAACTACACTCTGAAGACGCGGACACTTGAAGAATTCGTCGCTTTCATGAGACAGCCTTAGGAGATTGTTCAACCGCAATAGCGCAGGGCAAGCCAGATTAGGTTCCTGTGATACACCTTCGGCTCTTGGGCAAATGCAGGAGACGTTGGTCTTGCCGAGAGTTCTTGTCCTATACTACAGTCGAACCGGGAATACTGAGAAAATGGCCAGGGCTGTCGCTGAGGGTGTCGAGGCAGTGCGAGGAGTGGATGTGGAGTTGAGCTATTACGTGGCACCTGAAGTGCTGGATCAGTTTGATGCCTTGGTGGTTGGAACGCCGACGTACCATCATGAGATGACTCTTGACCTGAAAGAGCTTTTTGAGGAGGCAGCCGTGAAGAACGTCAGCATGAAGGGTAAGTTGGGCGCGGCTTTCGGCTCTTACGGTTGGAGTGGCGAGGCGCCTCGAATAGTCGTTGAAATAATGAAGAACAAGTTTGAGATGAACGTGATTGAGTCGCCACTGCTGGTGAAGTATGTGCCGGATACCACAGGGTTGGAAAAATGTCGAGAGCTGGGAAAAAGGATTGCCGAAAGACTTATGCATGTAGCCTAGCATGTCTTAGGCTACGGAGGCAAACGTTTTGAGTTCAAGTGAGAAATTGGTCACATTTATGAAAAGGCAAATTGGGATTGAAAATGAGATTGTTGACTCTTTGAACAGCGCGCTGGTCAACATAAATAACCCATCTGTCAAAGGCGTTCTGAAAGGCATATCACTGGATTCTGTGAAGCACGCAGAACTGTATGCTTCTGCAATCAAGCTTTTGACCAGCACGTCACAAGCCTTGAGACAAGAGCATCTGGACGAACAGAGAAGACTCGTGGAAAAACACATAAAGATGGAAGCCGAGCTCATCGAAAAACTCAGCAGGATCGTACCTTCAGTTGAAGATGACAAAGTAAAACTGCTGTTGGAAGCCATATTGGGCGATGAGAGGAGACATCATGAGCTTCTGAAGACGGTGCTGGAGATAATCGTCCGCGGGGAAACCATCACCGAACAAGACTGGTGGGACATTCTCTGGAAAGGCGTTCCTTTCCATGGCGCTCCTGGAGGCTAATGCCCACTTTCATGCTGCGTTTGAGGTTAAGCTGGCGAATGAGGCTTGCGAAGGTATCTAATAAGTTTCATCGCGGGGTTGCTCATTCTCATCGTCATGACGTGGCTGATTGTCACGTTCATGCCATATCCAGAGACTAAGAATCTTCCATTGTATACTCTCAGCACAGTCTCACGAATTGCGATTACACTGCTGGTATCAGTTGTCTGGGGGGTCTCGTTTGGCATACTAGCAGCAACGAACAAGTGGGCATCACTGATTCTCACGCCCTTCA
>CAYGYP010000206.1:0-4379 GCA_964354115.1 uncultured Candidatus Bathyarchaeia archaeon
TAGAACCCGAGGGACAGCAGAGCCAAACCCATTACAACCAAGAGAATCTCTAATGCTTTAAGTCCTATCTTTGTGGTGAATTTCCTCTTGAATTCCTTGAGTTGTTCCATTTGAAGAACCTTTTTTCCTTCCCCAGCCTTGTGTATCGAGATCTTAGGTTGACTTGGCAATGTTGGGTTTTTCCAGCATAGGACATCAAAAAGCCTTATTCCATTTTCTCTGTAAACTTGAGTGAGCTTTTCAGCCAAGGCTCTCCCGATCAGAGATTTTCCGGTTCCAGGATCGCCCAGGAGAAAAAGGTAGGGTCCAGGGCTTATCACGGTCTTGGCTAAGGGCTTATTTTTGTCAGGTCTACCCCAGCTTTCGTACCATTTCTTTTCTTCAAGCCACTTGAGTTTATGCACCCATTCGTCCAAGCAGAGAAAACATTCCTTCAAAGCCTGGTCTTGCCCTATTGTCCAGTTGATCAGATTATCATCAACCGGAAAACCCTCAGTGCTTCGAAACTTGCCCCAATCCCAATTCACCCTGGTTTTCTCCCCGTTGACTTTTCGCTCAAGTGTTTCAATTTCATTTCCGAAATGGTCGGGGCTCAAGCGTTACACCTTCAAATTCGTCTGTCTGAAAATATGATGGCTATCGATTAAAGCGGTTATTTCAAAATTTGCAATATGGAAAAACCAATAACATTGGCAAATCTGATTGTGATTATCAGTTCTTAGCTGGCAAAACTGGCGACGCTTCGAACAGCCTTATTCAGCGTTTTAACTTGCCCAGAAGTCCCTTTTATGATGGACGCCTCACGCTTAGCTTGTAATGTTTCGAAGGCCATAAGTGAAAAATGAGAGCATCCTCAACTGTGTGAACTGAAATCTGAAGAGCTCAATTTGGGCTTAAACTCGTGAAATAGCCACATTTTAGCCTTTCCCATTTGACCATTTGACCTCTGGCATGGACTTCCCCGTGGCCTCATATAAAAACCCACGAGAATCTCCATGCGAAGCTGACATCACCCTACTTCGTAGTTACTTCGACTTGGAAGCAGCAATTCACTTGAAGAATAAGGCGAGTGGCAATGAGGCTTGGACCCGCCTACATGAGTATGCACTCTTGGGCTTCTTGACTCGTGGGGGATTTGGAAAGGATCGCCTAATCGGAAATCCTGCGGGGGTTTGTTTTGGCATCGTCTTGCGTGCTCTATCGGGTGCGTGAGATTCATTGCGCTACACGTTGATTGCAATCGTAACATCCTAACGGTTTCTCAGCATAAGCTTCCCAGAGGAAAACGCTAATGTGCCTAATTCTACTGGTTTCAGCTCCTCGTTTCTGACAAGTCCTATCGAAGGATCGGGTGCCGTCCTGATCTGTGTTGATGCTTCTGTATACAGCCATGTCTCCTTGGGCTCATGGTGAATTCTGGTGATACATTCTAAGGGCATGTATTACTAGGGCAACTGAGCTCACTGAACAGGGGAAAATAGATCTGATTGTCTTCGAAATGTCGGCCTTTTGGCCTACTCCAGACAGTGCAAGATTGGGCACTCAAATGAAATAGGTCGGAAAAAGGCGTTTTTTTCGGACATTGAAAACACGATGTTTGTTTCAGTGATGGCTTGACTTTCAGAGCCAGATCCTGCTTGTATACAAAAGCATCAACACGGTTCACTTTTTGAGCTTGTACCTACATGACTGCTAGAAAGTATTAAAACTACAGTGGCATCTGTGTCAAGCTATGAAAGCTGGAACGACTATTCGGGAGTTTTATGCGAAGGACAAGCGCAGAGTGATTTTAAGGACCCCTAAGTGGGATGACCTAGATGACCTGTTTGAGATGATCAACTCACTCGTCGTGGAGAAGGCAGACATAGCCATGTCTGAGAAGATTTCAAGGGAGGAAGAGATAGATTGGCTTGCCAAAGCGCTCAGCAGCCTGGAGAAGGATGAGGTCTTCTACGTGGTGGCTGAGGTGGATGGGAAGGTTGTGGCGAATTCCGAGATTGGCAAAGGGCGAGGAAGCTATGAGAGACACGTGGGCGGAATAGGTATCGCGATTAAGGAGGGTTTCAGAGACGTAGGCATCGGCACGGAGATGATGAAGACGTTAATCAGGCAAGCTCGCGTGATGGGCCTGAAAGTCCTTAGACTTTCTGTTTTTGAAAGCAACAAACGTGCCCTCCACGTATACGAGAAAGTCGGTTTTGTTCAGACGGGACGGATTCCGAAGAAGTTTTTCAAAGAAGGCAACTACGTAGACGAAGTGATAATGGCGATGTTGCTGGAGGAGGGCCGTGATGTCGAGCTTTAAGGTTTTCAACACTAGTCTAAGCTTCTCCACGAAAGGCGAGATAGAGTTCGTAGACTTGACTGAGAAGGTTCAGGAAGCAGTTTCCAAATCGGCCATAAAGAATGGGTTGGTTCACGTTTTTGCTCCTCATGCCACTGGCATCCTGATTCTGACGGAGAATGATTTCGGCTTGCTAGCCGACATTAAGGATTGGCTCCAAGAAATCATTCCTAGAGACCGCTCGTACAGGCACCCTTCGAATGCCCATTCTCACCTGCGCTCAGTGCTTCTCCCTCCAGACAAAACCTTACCTATAGTTGATGGGAAGATCGAGCTTGGAACTTGGCAGTCCATATTGTTCGTTGAAACTGATGTGTACGCAAGAAAAAGGACAGTAATAGTGCAAGTGTTAGGCGAGCAGTGAGGCCCTTCGCTCACGCCGCAAATTAGGTACCAGAGTGGTTATCTCATCGAGAGGGCATGCTTACATTTCAGCTTGCAGGTTTTATCATTTCGCAGCAAGTCGGTTCGTTTGAGCGTCATGGATGATAGCTGGATTTAAAGATTCTATGCTTTTTCTGGCCGTCATGACCGTCACTTTTTACACTTTTCCTGTAAATTCGCACCGTTCGGGTATGTTTCGCCCAGTGGCCAAGTTGATCCCGAGTAATCTCCCATGCAGATGCGAGAATACAGGTTTCGCAGACTCTCCAAGATGTTTATATTGCTCGAAAGGTCATGGAATAATGATGTCCAGTGGAACCGATTGGGGCTTCCTTATAAGGTTCGGGTGCGTTCGACCATTCCTTAACGATTGTGATCAGAAGCAGTTTGTGAAAGGTTTTGGTCCTCAGAGCATGATGGTTAATGCTCTTGCGTTTTAGGTCTGGATCTTTGTTTCTTGTCTTTCAGGCAGTTTAAAGGACAGCAGCAGCGCAGCTAGGGCAAAGGCGGTGAAAAGGAAGAAGGCCATGCTTAAACTGTACACGTCAGCGATGTATCCTCCGATGACTTGGGCGATTGAGCCTATGCCGAACGAGGTGAAGAAGAATATGCCGTAGACGGCTCCTCGCTGGTTTTCGGGGCAGCAGAAGCCAGTGAGGGAGTTTAGCGCGGGTTGGTGTGCGTAGAAACAGAAGCCGTAGAATGCGATGAAGATTCCTATTCCGATGATGGGAACTGGAAAGAGTAGAAGAGACAGCAGGCTTATGCATATGCCTGTGGACGTGGCGATCAGTACTCTTTTCGAGCCGATTTTGTCTGCTGCTTTTCCTCCAATCCATTGTGCTGGAACTCCGGCTGCAAGAACCAGCGTGTATGCAATTGAGGCCCACATAGGGTCGATTGCCCGGTTCTCTTTGAGGAATGTTGGGAAAAAGAGTTCTATTCCTTTCATGAATAACCCGATTGCGATGTTGAAGATGAGGAGTACCCACAGTTCGCGGATCTTGAGGGCGTCGAGTATTGTTCCTCCGTTGCTGTTTCTTTGTATGGTTTTTCCGAAGCTTTTGGCAAATAGTATGGCGACCATTATGCTTAGTACGCCGAAGGTGGCGAAGGCCCATGGCCACCCGTAGGTTGCGCCTATGAACCATGCGATTGTGGGGGTTAAGACGACTCCTAGGGTTCCGCCGACGCCGTGTAGTCCCATGGATTCTGACACTTTGCCTTTGAAGGCTTTTGAGATTAATGAGTTCGCTGTTGGGTGGTAGAGGCTTGCCCAGATGGCGATCAGGATTAGTGCTAGGGCGTAGATGTAGATGGTTGCTGTAGCGCCTGTGGCGAGCATGATGAACGTGGATAGTCCGGAAAGCACGAGGCAGATGGTGATCGTTCTTGTTTCTCCTATCTTGTCGCCGAGGGGTCCGCCTGCTAGCGCGCCTACTCCGTACAGCAGTGACGCCATGGTTGTCACTAGGCCGATTTCGGATTTTGTGACGCTTAGGCTGCTCATGATCAGTCCAAGCAATGGAGGTGCGATGGCAAATAGCGAATGGTTGAGCGAGTGCGCCGCACCTAGCAATGCAAGCTGCGTTTTGCCTTTCGCGGATCGTTTCACGGTGCTTTACCTGTTGTTTTGGCTTTGGATGGATTT
>CAYGYP010000207.1:0-4359 GCA_964354115.1 uncultured Candidatus Bathyarchaeia archaeon
GCGCAGGCGGCGTCGACAGCGTTCCCGCCTTTGAGGAATATCATGGCCCCGGCCGTGGCTCCCAGCGGTTTTCCCGTGATGGCCACCCAATGCTGGCCGTGAAGCACGGGCTTTTCGGTGCGGTCGGATGCGCTACCCCAAGGCCCTGCGGCGAGCGCCAAAACCAACAAAACAGGCAGCTTCTTCATTCTCTCTCCTTTTCCATGGAACTCTCTCCGCGGTCGTTGCGCCGGGTTCGACAAAAATATATTCTGGGCGGGTGGCGGATGTCAACGCCAAAGAGGACCGCGGCAAACGTTTCCTGGATAAGACGGCGCGAAGCGCTGGGCCTACCGGGTTTGGGGAAGTGCTCTTAATTTTTCCGCGACCCGGTCAAGCTCTGCTTCGGCCTCGGGCAGACTCATTCTGCCGATAACAAAGACGATATAGCGGGCTTCTCGCTGGGCGAAAAAAGAGCGCCCTTTATCATCCTGCGCCGTTATGACCGGTCCGTCGAGGGAGAAACCGGTGAACCTCTGTTCGTTGGAGAAAACGGATTTTGCTGCGGCCCATTTTTTCTGCGAGAAAGACCCGTTGGGATAGCTGAAAACGCAGATTGTCCGGCCGGACCTATAGTCGCCCCTGGCTCCATTTTCAAGGCCCGCAGCCACTCCGGATAAGAGTGGCTCGCTGTTGGAGACGCCCAGGGGACCCCGGAAGTACTTGATCGAAGGCTCCAGAAGACACTCTTCAGGAAGGACGCCGACGAGGTCCGGTTTGGCCGCCGTTTCCTCGATGCGCTTGTCCAACGCACGGGCAATCGCCAGCAGGGCCTCCCTGGCGGATTCAACCTGGTCAAGACTGGTGATGGTCACAAGATAGCGGCCCTTGCGGAGGTTGAGGTAATAGTCGGCCAGCTGCGCGTCATCTCCGAGGTCAAGCGGTTCGCCATGTGGACTTCGCTTGAACGTAAACATCCCGTAGGCGCTGTCGGGCGATTGCATCTCGAAAATCTCAAGGGAGAGGCGGCTGCCGTCTCCGTTTCTGTAGTCCTGGACTATGACCCGCGCAAAACCGTACTCGAGATAGATCTCGGCTCCCCCGTCGATATAAATATAGAGGTCTTCCCCTTTGAAGAGCTGATGGTCGCCGTCATTTGTCCAGCCACCGAGCCCCGAAGGTCCCGGGAGGAGGCCCAAAAGGGGGTTGTCGACGACCTGGGCCCCTGCCCGTCCCCAGGACGGCCGGCCGAAAGAGCACAGGCAGAGCAGCGCGGCAAGCGCCAGTCGTCGCCGGATCAGATGTTCATCTCCTTGATCTTGACCTTTTTCAAATCGTGCCGGCCCAGACCATGTTCCTGCCCGCACCTGATCATGACGATATCTTCGCCCTTGAGCCCCCACAGGGCCGCGCAGTAGGCGTCAATGGCCACGCGGTCCGTGCCAGCGACGACTTTCTTGGGCCGGATGATCTCACCCGGACCGAACGGCCCGTTGGTGGTTATGAACTCGGTCGCATCGACCAGGTTGAGGGCCGGTTTGACGACGGTGTTGAGGTCCGCGATCGACTGGTCAAGATGCCCTATGGCGGCGCTGTCCGTCTGCCAATTCTGCTTGTGGAAAGTGCGGTTGTTTACCGGGGAGTTGATGCCCATCAGGTTTTTCATCGCGCCCGTGAACTTGTTCCCGGCATGGTCCTTGGTCACCGGCATGTTGATGAAGACGTCGTGTTCAAGAACGATGTTCAGGATCCGGGCTTCGCTGAGGGCCTTGCCCGCCGGGACCGGCACCGGTTTGAAATTCGCTTCGTCGCGGTCGATGAGTTTCAGGTTGGCCCCCTCCTCGGCGGCCACCTTGGCCAGCCCCGTGGATTCCCAGTTCTTGAGGGCCTGCCAGCTGACCAGGTTGATTTCCTTGGCGCCGGCCTGCCGGCATAGCTGGAGAGCGGCCTTGAGGACAGCCGGGTTGGTGAATGTGCCGGGATGGCTGCTCTGCACGTTGGCCAATATGGCAACGCGCGAGTTTTTGGGGACGAAACGCCCGATCCCCCCGAGCAGCTCCACGGCCTTGAGGGCGTTCTTACCGTAGTCCTCTCCCCAGACGACGGCCACGTCGGGCCCGTCTTTTTCCAGGGCGGCAAGCGGAGTGCGGGCGAATTCACGGAGGAGCGGACCGCTCGCCGCCGCCGTCAACCCCGCCTTCAAAGTCCTTTTGATGAACTCGCGGCGCTCGATGGGTCGGCTCATGGAAAGACTCCTTTCCCGCTCTGTAAGAGGCGGATCAACCTCTTTTTTTATAGGTATGTTCGAGGAGGAGCATCTTGTCATCAGGCGAGATCTGAGTGAACTCGATCCCGATCTCGAACATCTCTTTATCGTAGACGGTGCGCGCCCACCGGACTATTCCCACGGCGTGGACGACACGGCGCCGCCGGGAGAGGACGACATCCATCTTGAGAAGGGTGTTGACGGGCAAGAGCGTATTGGTTGTCAGCCGGACTCCGCCCGGCGATATATCCTGGGTCAGGGCGTTGAGGATCGTCCTTTCGTCCGGCGGCTGGCCGTTGGTCAGGAGCTCGATCACGACCTTGTCCTCTTCCTTGATCCGGCTATCCCGGCGCCTCTCTTGGTCCGGCCCGGGCAAAGGCCTTTTTTTGCGCATCTCACCCTCTCGGGATTTTAGTCGAGCGGGCTCGATTTCCGAGGGAGTTTTTTTTTGGCCTTTCTTACGCCATCTGGTCATCGGAAGGGAATATAACAAGAGGGGGGCCGAATATCAACTGGTTTTTTCGTCGGCCAAAACGTCGAGCAGGCGCTGGATGGTCAGCGGCGCGCTCCCCTCGAGGTGGTTATTGACGTTGACATAGGTGAGGACGCGGCGCCGGGCATTGGCCCGGACAATCTTCGCCGCTGCCTGGACCGCCTCGGGTTTCGGCGCTATCAGCCGGTTCCAGACCTCCCTTGCGTCTGCCTCAATCTGCTTCCGGTCGCCGCCGTGGAGGCGGATGATCGAGAAGTCGGCCGTTTCGGGACTGAACTCGTCGAAGATTCGGCCGACGGGAGGCATGTAATAGCCCTCGAGGTAGACATACCCGCAGCCCCACTCTTTGAGCGATCGGAAAAACAGCGGGGAAAGATAGTTGGGGTTGCGGGTTTCGACGGCGTACCGGAACTCCCGGGGAGCGCGCGAGATGAAATCCCGGAAGCGCTCGAGAAATATTTCTAATGAAGGCATTTTGGCGCGGTTGAGGTATTCGAACTGGAACATGATCGGGCCGAGTTTCCGGCCCAAGGGAGTGAGGCGCTCGAGGAAACGCTCGAGAAGGGAGACCTCCAAGAAGTGGCTGTTCGGCTTTCCGGCCGAAGCGGCATAGGCGGCCGGCTGCTGGGAATAAAAATGGGTCAGGGTCAGGGCGTTGGGGGCCTTGACAGTAAACCGGAAATCATCGGGGACCGATTCGGCGTACTGCCGGACCGCCCGGACATCGGGGAGGCGGACGTTTCCGGGGAAGAGGCTCCAAAACCACTGGTCCACCTCCACCGAGCTCAGATGCTTGGCGTAATCGCGAAGGTAGTCGTCTGGACGGTAGGTCTTCCCCTGTTCATAGATCAGGCCCTTCCAGGAGTCGAATTTCCAGGAGCAGGTCCCGACCCGGAGGGTGGGCGCGTATTTTTCGGGAATGCGGGCGTTGATCATTCGTCCGGCCTGGGGGAAGAGCCGGTTCAGCGCTCCCCTGCGGATGAGCCTTCCCCGGCTTCCCGGCCCGGGTTTATTTAAGCAGACGGCTCCAACACTGTCAAACTATATTGTTCTTATAAATTCTATTGAATTTATAGAATCTATATGTTAAGATGAAAGCGGGTTTCCGTTTGGCTGGCTGGGCGGAAAACCGCCATCCCAAACCCCTCCTTTTGCTAATTCCCCGAAACAGCCAGCACCCCCTCTCCCCGGAAAAAAATGCAACGCTCTTGACAGTTCCCTAGTTATCCTATATGAATTGTAAGGAATAGGGTGAAAACGATGACCATCACATATGAGCCCGAGGTCGGGTGCCCGATCGGGCCCCGCTTTGCGGACCCTGAGGAACGGGTGTTGCTTTTCGAAGACCGGGCACTTCTAGTTGGACCTGAGCCAAACGACCCTGGTCTTCCAAGCGGAAGTGGGGGCGCTCCGGCGCCTCCGTCCGGAAGCCCTCCCGGCCAGGGAAACGACGGCCATGAGATGGACCTGGTCAGGGTCTACCTCAAGGACATGGGCCGCGTGATGCTCCTGACCAAAGAGGGGGAAGTGCATCTGGCCCGAAAAATCGAAAGGGGAAAACGCCAGATCGTCAAGGGGCTCGTCCTGACCCCTGTTTTCTTGGAGTCTATCGAGGACCTGG
>CAYGYP010000208.1:0-4343 GCA_964354115.1 uncultured Candidatus Bathyarchaeia archaeon
CCGCTCTACCGGGCTGAGCTACGGCGGCTTTCTCTTGACGCTAAGTTTTGAGTTTTGTGGTCGTATTTAAGTCTAGTCTTTCAAGGTCAAGTCGATTCCAGACTTTTTTGCCTTGAACTTGGCCAAGGATGCGAACAGTCTGTAGAATGGTATCAGCACCTTTCCTTGCCATTTTTCGGAAAACGCCATATCGATTAGTTTGTAGAGCCAGTAGTAATCGTGCTGAAGGCATTTTACCAATAGCTCTCGGTGCAGTTCTGTTATTTCTGTTCCTTTGAACCAGTCTTCGTTTCTGAGTCTGCCCAATGGAACGAAGAACAGGGGGACGATGAGGCTTCTCATGTCCTTGAGGTCGTCTATCAGCTCCATGGTTTTTATGACGTCTTCTTCAGTTTCCTCTGGGCTCCCAACAATTAGCGTGCCTGCAGGTACCAAGTTGTTGTCATGCATTAGTCCCATGCCCGTGCGGACGACTTCTGGCCATTCTTCCGGCTTGAAAGGGTGAGCCTTCGCACGCATAATTTTCTCCACGATCCTCGCTGAGCCAGTTTCAATGCCTATTTCTACACCCCACCATGGCTGTTTTTGCGTTATCATTTCAGCGATTTTCGAGAAGAGTTTAGGTGCTGATGCGACAGCCGCAAGTGAGCAGTGGCTCCAGGTAACGCCTTCGCACTTTTTGGTAACCACCTCGTGAAGCCTAGTGAGTTTCTCGTCGTTTGGCAGAGTGTTCTTTGAGCCATAGAGCATGACGTCTTCTGCGTGAATGCAAGTTGCCTTCATGCCGCCGACCTTGATGTTTACGTCTATTTCTCTGCATATCTTGTCAATCGGGTACCATCTTAGAGGTCGCAGGGTTACACTGCAGAATTGGCAGCCTCGGCAGCATCCGCGTCCGATTTCTATCAGGCCGTTGACGGAAGGATTCACTATGTCAGGAATCTCCTCAAGCTTCGGAGCTTCTCGGATGCTGGTCTCATAATATTTTGGGATAGGCTGATCCTCGATTGCGGCCTTGAAGATTTTTCCCGCGACATTTTCTGCCTCTCCAGAGACTATGCAGTCTATCCCGTATTTCTCAACGAACTTTGGCCTGTACTCGAATTGCCAGACGCCTGGACCGCCCACGATGATCTTTAGGCCGTGTTTCTTGGCTTTTCTGACCTCTGGCTGGCTTAGCAATGCGCGGAAGTACTGTGCAAGAAATGGTTCCTTGTTGAGGATGAATGCCAGAGTGGTTGAGGCGGGTCCTAAGCCAAAGGGGTCCATGGTGTGTATACCTAGAACTTTGGCTTCAGATGCGTATTTCTTGAGACTGTTCGGCGCGACGGTTCGGACGTTGAAGCCTTCGTTTAGGAGTTGGGCTTCGATCTTCCGTAAACCGTATGGAGCGGCTTCAGGAACACCCTTTTCAGTTTTAATCGGAGGGAAAAAGAGCCATCTAAACAGCATGTCTGGAATGAAGTTTGGAGGTGCGCACGTCCCGAATCCTAGGAATTCGCTGCGACGATAGTCGCTCATCAAAGTGCTGTCGGCCGTTAGAACTATGTCGTTGGTCAAGACGATGGCCTTCTGAATGAAGCCATGACAGTTTTTTCTTAAAAGACTTATTTACGGTTTATGTTTCGTTTCTCATGTTCACCTAGAAAAGTGTATATGCTGGATTTTCCAATTAGGTTGAAACGCTATTGGAGAGTAAGCTCAACTTGAAGAAGATCCTGGAAGTCAGGTGGCACGGCAGGGGCGGACAAGGTGCGTGGACCGCGAGCGAGCTTCTAGCAAGGGCCGCCATCTCTGAAGGAAAGCATATTCAATCTTTTCCAGAATTCGGGCCTGAAAGAATGGGTGCGCCCGTGACAGCCTTCACGAGGATTAGCACTGAGCCCATTCGCTTGCACTGCGCAGTGTACAACCCTGACGTTGTGGCTGTCCTAGATCCGACATTGCTGAAGTCAGTCAACGTTGCTGATGGGCTAAGTGAAGAGGGAGGAGACATAATTGTCAACACGAAGGATGCTCCAGCAGCGATTAGAAAACAGCTTGGTTCAGGTAAAGGCAAGCTTTGGACCGTGCCAGCCACGGAAATCTCCATAAAAATCTTAAACATGCCCATAACGAACACGGCCATGCTGGGAGCAGTAGCGCGCGTGACTGGAATAGTCAGCCTGCAAACTGTTGAGAAAATGGTAAAAGGAAGGTTCAGGGCTGATGTGGCTGAGAAGAACTTTGCAGTTGTGAAAGAGGCTTACGAGGAGGTAAAATCTGAATGAGCTCCAAAGAAAAGGGCTGGAAAGAAATCTCGCCCGCAGGAGTATGCTGGAAATCAAGCATGACCTATTTGACTGGCGACTGGAAGACGTACCACCCAGTAAGAGATGTGGAGAAATGCACCAAATGCTTATTGTGTACGCTTTTCTGCCCAGATGGGGCCATACACTGGAAGCCTGAAAAGGGCGACATCGAATTCGACCTCGCCTTCTGCAAGGGCTGCGGCATATGCGCTAACGAATGCCCAACAAAGGCCATTGTAATGAAGATCTAGGAGCGTATGAAAAGTGAAAAGTGTCGTAAAACAAGAAACGATGGGCCTAAACGGCGACGAAGCTGTCGCCCTCGCAGTGAAACAGTCAGACGTTGACGTTGTGGCGGCTTATCCTATTACGCCTCAGACGATAATTGTTGAGAAGTTCAGCGAGTACGTCGCTAACGGCGAAGTAAACACAGAGTTTGTCTGCACAGAATCCGAGCACAGCGCCATGACTGCATGCCTTGCAGCAGCCGCGACGGGTGCCAGAACCTTCACGGCTTCCGCTTCCGCAGGCCTAGCCCTGATGCATGAAATGCTCTTTGTCACTTCAGGGTGCCGTGCACCAGTGGTCATGGCAATCGCGAACCGCGCCCTGTCAGCGCCGCTAAACATTCACGGTGACCATTCTGACACGATGGCCCAACGTGACAGCGGTTGGATACAGATTTACGCCGAAAACGCTCAGGAAGTCTATGATTCGATGTTTCAGGCGTTCAGAATCGCTGAGCACTTGGACGTGCAGCTGCCCGTGATGGTCGGTTTGGACGGCTTTACGCTGAGCCACACGCTTGAAAACGTGCAAGTTCTTGCTGATGATGATGTCAAGAAGTTCGTTGGCACTCGTCAATTGCCTAATGTGCTCACACATGATGGTAAGACTGTTCCTTACAGGCTGGATCCAGCAAGTCCCATGACGATGGGGCCTGTGGCCATGCCGAACTACTATTTCGAGTTCAAGAGACAGCAGGAAGAAGCTATGAAAAACGCGTTGAGAGTGATCATGCAAGTTCATGAAGAATGCGGGAAGCTGACCGGAAGATATTACGGCAATGGGTTGATTGAAAAGTATGAGCTTGATGATGCTGAAATCGCCATCGTGTGCTTAGGCTCAACTGCTGGAACAGTGAAGACAGTTGTGGATAAGCTTAGAACAGAAGGCGTCAAGGCTGGCCTGCTTAGAATCCGCAGTTTCAGACCGTTTCCAGCCGAAGAGCTGGCTAGGGCTCTTTCCAAAGTGAAGGCCGTCGCAGTGATGGAGAGAAGCATGAGTTTCGGAGGAAACGGTGGGGCAGTTTATCATGAGACCAGACATGCACTCTACGACTTGCCAAGTCATCCATACATCGTAAACTACATCCATGGGCTTGGCGGAAGAGACACGAGCCCAACCCAGATACGCAGGGTCTTCGAAGACCTGCACAAGATAGTTCAAACTGGAAAGGTTGATGAGAAAATGCGCTACGTTGGATTAAGGGAGTGATGAGGAGGAGAAGATGAATGAGTTTTTCTGAAGGAAAATTCACCGCGAAAGACATTGCTGAAAAGCCAGAATTGTTCATGTCGGGACACAGAGCATGCGCAGGATGTGCGCCTGCGACCGTTTTGAGGCTGATCATGAAGGCGACGCGAGGACCGACAATCGTGACGAATGCGACTGGCTGCATGGAAGTATCTTCAACAATATACCCATACACGTCGTGGGCTGTCCCGTGGCTGCATACAGCTTTTGAGACCGCCGGGGCGAATGCGGCGGGAATAGAGACGGCGCTGAAGATTCTTAGAAAGAAGGGAAGAATAAAGGATGAGCAAGTTGACGTCATTGCTTTGGCCGGAGACGGCGGAACCTATGATATAGGCATCCAAGCGCTTTCCGGAGCGGTTGAGAGAGGTCATGATTTCCTGTACGTGCTATACGATAATGAGGCCTACATGAACACGGGCATCCAGAGGAGCGGAGGCACACCTTACGGCGCATCTACGACTACTTCACAGGCAGGCACGGCTCTTCCCGGGAAGTTAGAAGGTAAGAAGCCCA
>CAYGYP010000209.1:0-4334 GCA_964354115.1 uncultured Candidatus Bathyarchaeia archaeon
TGTTGACATTCTTGGCCAAGATGGCTCCCAAAGGCTGTGAAGAGGTGTTCATAGCGGAGAAGCTTCAAAGCCACGGATACTTGCAGAAGGGGCAGGGACTTGATGAAGGTCTGAGAAGACGCATCGAATACGCGTCTAACTGGATAAAGGACTTTGAGGAAATAAGGGAAACGGCCGTGAGCCTCTCCAGCACAGAGAAGATGGCAGTGACGGAGCTGATCGAAGCCTTGAAGGCAGAAGATGACGCTGAAAAAATGCAGAACGCTATATTCAGCATAGCGAAGAAGCATGGCCTCCAGCCAGGAGACTTCTTCAAAATCCTGTACACGATTCTGATCGGCGTTCCACAGGGACCACGGTTAGGTCCATACTTGCTTGCAATGGGAAAAAACAACGTTGTCCACGCATTGCAGAGGGCAATAGACAAGAATTAGTTAATCATGCGCGCATGTTGAAGTGGTAATTGGGCGATGATTACATGATAGTGCCGAAATGTTCTACTAATCTACATATGTAGGTTTTCTGAGTACAAGTTTATTTGAAAGCGAGCGATTGATGATATTAGAGAAGACTTCGAAGACGGACTTGCCCTGCTTTTGAACACAGCGGCACTATAGTGACATTCTGATGGGGATAGGCTTCTATTAGTAAGAGGATATGTTGAATCGACGTGCGATGTCTAAAGAAAAGATTGTTATTCTCGGGGCGGGAATCCCTTTGCTCCTTCCTTATTATATGCGATGCTCGAGAACAAGGAAATTGTGGAGGGAGGCGAAGTTCGTCTTGTGGGCATAGATCCCACTTATTGTTGAATGGTGTTTCCCTATAGCATCAAGCGTAGTATAGAAGCTTTAAGCGTTGAATAAAATGCCTAGAAAGGTCTTAAATGGAAATGCGTGGCCATGATAGTGCGTAGAATGTTGTGATGTGGGTTTGAGAAAGGAAGAAGTGAAGCGTCTTGGCATTCTGTTGATAGTTGGCGGAATGGTCACTCCATTTAGCCTTCTCATTGAAAGTTGGTTGCATAGAATTTTCGTGTATGATGTTCAATATTTGCTTCCGTTATTGCCTCATGGTATTGTAACGGCAATTGCTGGCGTGATTGTACTCGCAGCAGGGCTGGCTATGAAGGAAGAACCGACAACATCTATCATAAAAAACAAGCAATAATTAAACGTCAGCACCTCCAACCATCGACATCTATAAGCAAGCAATGGCTTAAATCTGCATAACAATTATGGAACTCACACTAACAGTGAGGGGGTGAGATGCAGTGTCGTATGTTTTCAACATACCATTTCGGAATAATCACAAGCTAGAGCATGTCATTGACTGTGTCAAGAAAGACGTGAGGCTGCAAACGTTGTGGAAATGTGCAAACGTAATGGCCATTGACCGCATGGGTTTTACAGATCATGGTCCAACACATGTGAAAATAGTTGCCAATTCAGCGTTGAAACTTCTTAGAATATTGGTTGATAACAAGGTTGTGCCCAGCATCGTTAAGAATTACAGCATGAAAAACGAGGATGCTGAAGTTGTGGTGGTTCTGGGCTCAATTTTTCATGATCTTGGCATGGTGGTTGCGAGGGAAGGGCACGAGCTGTATGGTGCATTATTGGCTTCGGGTTTCATTGAGAAATACCTGCAGCAGATCTATTCTGAAGAAGAGCGTACAATAATCTCCTCTGAGGTTTTGCACGCTATAGTATCTCATGAAGACCCCCGAAAACCCTTGACGGTAGAGGCAGGCATCGTACGTATTGCCGATGCTTTGGATATGGAGAAAGGAAGAGCTAGGATTCCATTCGAAGCAGGAAAGGTGGACATTCACTCCGTTTCTGCACTTTCAATTGAAAAGGTGGACATCCACGAAGGCGACAAGACACCAGTGACAATCAAGATAACGATGTCAAACTCAGCGGGAGTCTTTCAGATAGACGAACTGCTTAAGCCAAGAATCGAAAATTCCGGATTAAGAAACTACATTCATGTTGTGGCTGAAATAACCCAGGAAAGGGAAACAAAGATTCTTGACAAGTTTGAGATTTAGCGATTCCTCATGGACAGTCTGGCAATCAATAAAAACTCATCTGAGTACAGTGCATTAGGACCAAAGTTGAAAACACGCATCAGGGCTTGTCCTATTATTGGCTGCTTGCCTCTTGCTGTTTCCCCTATCAACTGCTTTACGCGCGCTTGGTTCAAAACGAGTTTTTTGTAGACTCGGTCCTTAGCATTCGGCTAGCCATAGTGAAACAAGGGGGTAATGGCAATGCACGGAATCAGGTTCCACACAATTGACCCTACAAAGATAAGGGGAAAAGGAGATTTCAGATGCCCCGAATGCCAGGTTGAGATATCCCCTGATGATCAAACAGAAAACGCATACACAATCTTGGAGCCGGTGATGAAAGGTAACTGCTTGGAGAAGCTGATAATACGATGCAAAAAGTGCGGGACTCATATTCAACTATTGGGTTTTAATGCTTCAGGCAAAATAGGGTAAGGACAACGCAATACCAATCTATTTTTGAATTTATGAAAACGCGCATGCTTTCTGGCTGTGGATTATCGTGGTTGGTCTACTTGACGATTTTCTCTAGTTCCTTGACGAAGTATTCGAACTGTTTCATTCCGAGCTTCCAGAAGTCTGGATCGGTGACGTCGAGACCGACAATCTTGCCGACTTCGACTGGAGAAATGCTGCTGCCGGCCTTGAGGATTCTCTTGAATTTGGGAATGAAGCTCTTGCCTTCTTTGAGGTATTTCTGGTAGAGCGCGTAGACGAACAGTTGGGCATAGACGTATGGGTAATTGTAGAACCTGAAGTTGGCCAAGTAGTAGTGGGGCTTCATCGTCCATTCTGCTTCCATCTCGTTGAACCATTCAACTGAGTTTCCGTAGATTTTGTCTCTGGCTGCAGTCCAGTATTTGCATATTGTTTTGTAGTTCAGGTATTCTCCTTTCTTAATCGCGTTGTATAGGTTCAGTTCAAACCATGCTCGAGCGGTTACTTGGAAGATGGTCATTCCTGCTCCGTCAAGAACTGAACAGATTATAGCCTTCTTCTCCTCGTTTGACTTTGCTTCTTTAAGGAGAAGATCGATCAGTAGCAGTTCACCAAATATCGAGGCGGTCTCAGCCACTATCATGGGAATCTTCATGTTCAGGATCGATTGGCTGCGCTCTGAATAGTAATCATGTGTTGCGTGACCAAGCTCGTGAGCAAGAGTGAAGACATCATGCAATGTCTCGTTGAAGCTGCTGATGATGAAAGCAGATTTGCCGCTGTACCAGGATGCACACCATGCCCCGTTTGCCTTGCCGAATCTTGGCGAAGAGTCCAGGTGTTTTTTGGCAAACATGTCCTTCACCGGAAAAGCGTAGTTTTTGTCGAACTTGCTGTAAGCCTTAGTCACCAGAACTTTTGCCTTGTCATAGTCGAATTGCATGTGAGGCATTTTGGGCAGTGGAGCAATTATATCGTGGCAGCCGAGTTTTGGCAGCCCCATCATCTTGGCTTTCAGCTTCAAATATCTTCGGTACAAACCAACGTGATCTTCGATTGCTCTGAGCAGGTTTTCGATCGTTTTCTGGTTAATATCATTTGATATTAGGCTTGCACTCATTGGCGAATCGTGTTTCCTTCTTTCACAGACGTTCAGCCAGTCATTGCAGATGTTTCTGAGGGCCGACGAGAATATTTCGCCCTGTTCTCCCAGCAGGCCGTAGATTGACCTGTTTGCTGACTCTCTTGTGCCCCGGTTAGGATGAGGCAACAAGCCATTTGCTTCACCGTACGAAAGAGTCTTCTTCTTGCCTTCAACCTCGACTTCAAACATGCGAGTATTAAGCCATAAGGCCTGCAATTCTTCCCAGCCTTTCACTCCGAACTGATCCTTTTCGATAGTCAACTGCTCTTCAACTTCAGACAACTGGTGCGCAGCTTGCCTCTTGATTCTCTCCAGAAAGTGCTTGTAGCTTGCCAAGTTCGGATCAGAAATGATCTTGGGCTTTTCAGAGACAACGTTCCCAACTTCAAGCTCGAAGAACGCCAGCATCTTGCCCAGTTTTGCTTCGATTTTGGTGATTTTGTCGTGAAGCGACTGAGTGTCGGGCAGTATCATGTTAGCCATGAACGACAGTTCCGCAAATAATGATAGGTCACCAAGCTTGGACTGCAAGGCCTCAAACTCCTCAATGCACATTGCGAAATCCTTGGCTGAGAGATTTTTGATGTTATGCTGATATTTTCTCGCGAAGCCCTGCGTTATTCTGGTTACATTATCAATGGCTTTCTGAACAGAAGGATCTGTGGTGTTCGGAAATAT
>CAYGYP010000210.1:0-4276 GCA_964354115.1 uncultured Candidatus Bathyarchaeia archaeon
AGCGTTCTGGCGAGGCACTTGCAATTGACAATTAAGACTTTTGTCAATTGCCTCGGTGGTTTTCGCGATTAGAAAATTTGAATCTTGTGATGATTCTACGATTCTTCGACAAAGTCAAGATGAGTGTGAGCAAGATTTCAAGTCGTCGTAAACTTGGAGGATACGGACAGTAGTAGTTGAACCAGCGAGGAGGTCGGGGGATTCTTTCTGGAGGCCCTGGAAAGTCGAGAGGATATATTCGATGTCATTGCGCTCTATGCCGTAAAGCAAAAAGTAAGCGGCGTCGAGTTCGGCCATAAGGTCAAGACGTTCAGCAGAGTCCCATTTGTGGACTTTGGCTTTGAAACCGGCGGCCTCGGCAAGGGGAATCATATCGTTACTGGTGCAGGTCAATTTCAGAACTCGGTCTGAAATCCATTTTTCAAGCGTCTGTTTTTTGTCCCAAGGACATTTGCCTTTATAAAAATCAGGCAGAAACATCGGGAATTGTTCAATTAGGAAGAAATTCAGATTTACTCCACCTATCTTTTGGCGAACGATGTAATCGAGGACAAAAGCATCCAAGTTAGCAAGAAGGCAGGATTGCAATCGGGCGGAGATATCTGGCCCAAAGATGATAAGCGGCGCGGAATTTATAACGCCCACAGAGGGGATAAATGAAGCAATCATCGTTCGCTGATTAGTGGGACTTGTAACGTTTTTGAAAGCTAGGAGAGCTGGTGGTTTTGGTTTATCGATTGCTTCATCAATTTTATCTTGTTCGGCCCACCAACGCGGTTCAACAGAAAATTCGGGATTTTGATGTGATACAAGCGATGTTGAATCTGGTTGTCCCTGCCTGAACCAATTTTCTTCATCGACAACAACGCTTGCGGCGCGATGGTCGAACATTTGAATCATCTTTGCTTCGTAGAGTGGAAGGAATATCTTCTTACCTTTTTTCCAGTTGGGGCCGCAGCGTTTGAAGCCGTTGGCCTTTAGTTGGTCGGCAGTATTGAATAGTTCGGCGTCGTTGGTCTGGTGAAACATTGTGAAGAATTTGATACCCCAAGGGTTACCGCCTTGTTTTCGAGTTCTGTCCCACAGGACAGGGACTCGTTTATAGATATATTTTGTGAGATTTGCATCTCGTCTTGAGCGAAATATGGGGCAGGTTTGGGTATTAGGATTAAGAAGCTTGAAATCTTTAACAGATAAGGAAATATGATTGGAATTGTCTTTGACGTCATCCATTGTATGAGCAAAGAATACGAAGTCGGCGGATTTGGGTTTATTTTTTGAACCACCAAAAAGCAAAACAGAGAATTTATACGAACGGTGAACATCAGGGAATATAGGAGCTTTATTTTCAAAGTCATACAGGCCGGAGAGAGTTTGGGAATTAACAAGTTTTGTGAAGAAGTCCTCATTAGTTTTGTCTGTAGCAATGCCTGTGGGAACGAGGATGCCGACACGACCTATGGGCGAGATGATGGAATGGGCGAGTTCAGCGAAAACCGCATAAGTGTTAATATCGCCTTTGCCAGTAAGAGGATACCTGTCGCAATTACGGATATAGGCAAGCGAATTATCGGCTTTTGACTGTGCATCGAGGTATTTCTGGTATAGGTCTGGATTTTTGGTTTCGAGTTTTTCAATAAGTTTTCGACGCTTAGCAGCATTGTCAGCAGAAGCAATATCTGGGGCAGAGGTATCGAAAAATTCGCGTTCCTGTAGTTTCATTCTTTCCCAAGGGGGATTACCGATGACGCAATCGAAGCCGGGGTTTGTGCGAGAGAAAACATCTTTAAATCGTTTTTGCCAGTCGAGTGCATCGGGGTCAATTTGTTTATCTGATATTAATGAATTGCCGCAGACGATATTTTTAGACAGGTCTGCAAGGGTTTTGCGTTTATATGAGGAACGCAACCAGAGGGCAAGCTGGGCAATTTCGACTGCTTCCGGGGAGAGGTCAACGCCGAAGAGATTGTCGTGGAGGATGAAGTCGGAAATTTTATCTTGGAGCTCTTCGGCGAGTTTCGGTTCGTGAATTTCAAGGACTTCAATTATATCTTTGTATTTTTCTTCGAGGATATCATAAGCACGAATCAGAAATGCTCCTGAGCCGCAGGCGGGGTCAACGATTTTTATGTTTTGGAGTTCTTCAATGGTGTTTTGGGCGAAGGCAGTTACCCTACTTTTCTCAGTTTTTACGTCGATTTGGTCAAGACGGACGCCGAAGTTTCTTTCGAGCAGTTTAATTCTTTCATCAGCGATTGTTCCAATAGTGTTTTCCGTGATGAAGCCTGTAAACTCAGGAGGGGTGTAGTAAATTCCGCCTTTTTTTCGTTCGGCGGATTTTGCCATTTTTCCGCTCGGCTTTTCTTCTTTAGATTCGAAAACACCTGTGAGGCGGATTTTTTCAATGTCGTTGATAGATTTTTCAAAGATGTGGCCGAGGACATCGACGTTGATTTCGTGAGCGAAGTCGTAATCGCCGACGGTCTTGAAGAAATCGGTCCATTCATCATCGAGGTCGAGTTTATCAATGTCCGCATCTTCGCGGAACAGGCCGCCGTTATACGGAGGGATATTGCGGTTGACGTTTCCTTTGTCGATGCTCTCGAACAGGGCAAGGAAGTTTTTCCATTTGCGGGGGGTGGCTCTCTCGAATGGAGCAACGTAAGCCCAAGCTTCGCTGAGGGATTTTGGAGGAAGCAGCTCTCGGTCTTCGCAAAATGCGATGAAGATTATGCGGTCGAGCAATTTTTGTGCGGTGCGGATTGCCTTATCGAGAGGAAAGTTACGTTCCGAGCCGGAAAGATAAGTAATCAATTTGAGGCGTTCATCGTGATAGCGACCATAAAGTTCGTCGCCAACCTCGCGCTGGCGCGTGGTGCATTTTTCGAGAAGCGCTTCCGCTCTCGGGATTCTCTGAAGAGGCGTTGGCAGGAGACCGCCTTTTTCGAGGAGATAGTAAAACTGAAGAAAGTTTTCTTTTTTGCGAAGGTCATGCAACGTAAAGAGTTCATAAACCCTCGGAGTTTGGTTTCTGTGATACAAGCGGAAACTAACGTAATTGCAGACAATACCCCAAGGACAACCTGAGATGGAGTATAGATAATCCCAGCACTGTTGGACAGGGGTGCGGCCATTAAAGCGGTCTTTATCAACATTTACCGTTGGGCCTTTAAGCTCGATGACGGCACGGATCTGTGGTTTTTGGCGGGCAGCAAAAAAGCCGATTGCGGCGTCGGCCTCACCACCGTTGACAGAGAATTTTTGCTGGAAATTCCAGTTATCCTTATTTTCTGCAAAAAGGGTGTAGCCAAGGGCTTCGCCAAAAATTTCCTTACAGAATTCACCCTCAATAGAGGTTTCTTTCATTGGGTCGAGTTTGCCGCTGGATTCGATATCTGCCCACTTACAGATTATTTTGTATGCGCGGTCTTGGTTGGTGTTTTTGAACTGTTGTTCGTATAGAAGATTGGGCAAGAACAAAGGCCGTGCGCGTCGGTTTTCGCCATAACGTGCCTTATTAAGTCCCGGAAATAGGTCCTCTTGCTTTGCGGCCATTGTTTTACTTTCCTGTAGTTTTCCGGTAAATTTTATTGGAGTTATTATAATGGGTCCACGACAGAAAAGCAAGGGAGCGATTCATTTATGATTTATGATTTATGATTTAGGAATTTGGCGGGAAAGGTGCGAAGGCACATTTGAAATCGCAGAGTAACCCACCGGCCCCCGCCTGCGCTGGGGTAAACTCCAAGCCGGGGGCTTTCGGGTTGGTAAGCCTCCCGGCCACGGGTGCTGGGGCTAACCGCCGTCGCCGTTCCGGCGACGGCTAAACAAATAAGAAGACCCCGCGCTTACGCTTGGGGCTCTGCAACCAAAATACAATCTTGTCATCGTGGGTTGTTTGATGTATATAAGGGTAATGCAGACAAAGATTGTAAAAATTGACGCGGGAAAAATCAATGCGGCGGAGATTAAGGAAGCTGCGAAGGTGGTCGATGCGGGAGGACTCGCAGCGTTTCCTACTGAAACGGTTTACGGAATCGCCTGCAGGGTCGAAACTAAATCATTAGCCAAGTTAGATAACCTCAAAGGCGGCAGAGGAACAGGTAAGTATTACACGCTGCATATCGGCCGAAAAGACGATGTTGAAAAATACGTGCCAGCGGCGGGATTGCGGGCAAAAAAGCTAATTAAGAACTGCTGGCCGGGGCCATTGACCATAGTTTTTGAATTAGCCGAGCGCGATATCGAGCAGCAGCAAAAAATCTTTAAAAGAGAG
>CAYGYP010000211.1:0-4269 GCA_964354115.1 uncultured Candidatus Bathyarchaeia archaeon
GATTTTACGAGGACGGATTTTTAAAAGGCCTTTACAACTGTCGAAAAAAAGTTAGGGTAAGATAGGCGTTACTATGTATCCACAGCCGGCCAGGATCTACGGGGACATTATCCCCGGCTCTGAGTTTATTCGATCGCTGGTTCGTTAGGGGAAAAATATACAGGGATGCCGCTTAGAGACTGCAGTAGTTCGATTAGTATGTGCGCTCTGGCAACGCGCGTAAGACCTGCCGATACTTCGGGATATCAGCTCAAACGTTCTATCGCTGGAAGAACCGTTATGATCCCTACGATTTGACCACCTTGGAGGAGGAATCGAGACGCCCCCACAAGATAGGCCATCCCCAGACGCCTGCAGCGGTAAGGGAGAGGATCCGGGAGCTGCGGGAGAAGTATCCTCGGTGAGGGGAAGAGAAGCTAGCGGTTCTTTTGAGACGGGAAGGGATAAAGATCTCGGGGTCTACAGTCGGCCGGGAGATGAAGCGGCTTCGAGATCGAGGGATTTTGGTGGAAACGGAGAACGTCAGGCAGGCGAAACTGGCTCGGAAGAGGCGGCGGAAGCCTTGATATGCCGTCAGGAAGCCCAAAGATTATCGAGTCGAGGCGCCTGGGGATCTGGTCCAGATCGATACCTTGCAGGTTCGGCTCTGTCCGGATGAAGTGCGTTTCCAGTTCAGTGCTCGGGATATGGTGGTGAGGTTTGATGGTCTGCGGGCTTATAAAAGGCAGACCAGCACAGCGGGAGCGGACTTCCTCCACTATCTGCGGAAGAAATTCCCCTTTCCGATCAAGGCCATCCAGGTTGATGGTGGGTCGGAGTTCAGGGATCAGTTTGAAGAGGCTTCCCGGAGGCGAGATATCCTCCTTTTCGAACTTCCTCCAAACTCTCCCAAACTGAATGGGCGGGTCGAAAGGGCGAACCGGACACTCCGGGAGTTCTATGAAGTCTACGACGTCCACCTAAACTTGGAAGGACATAACCGGCTACTGGAAGAGTGGGCCTATACTTATAATAATTACATCAGGCCTCATCAGGCGCTAGACTACCTTAAGCCCCATAAGTCTTATCATCGATGGAAACAAAACAAAAAATCCCAAGTGTCACTATTGGCCTGGCCTCATTCATGTGCTTGACACCGATTGGCGACCAGGAATATTATTTTTCCATGAAGGCGATATTGTTCCCGAGGTTATTAGGAGGGAAAGTTGCGCTGATCGGAAAGCCGATTACGATCAGGGCCTGCTGGTTTAGTATCTGCTTGCCGCGGGCAAGATGCAGTAATCCATTCGCCTGCGCATGTATTCTCAACATGTTTTATCAATAAGCTTTTTTTCGCTCCGGTGAGAATTCCGTGAATGTATTTTTGCAAATTCTAGGAAAAGGATATTTATGGACGCATTAGTTTCTATTCTAAAACGGACGATTTATCGCGCCCGAAGGAAAATATATATCAGCAATATCAAACGATTAGAGGTAAAAAGAGAAATTTTTTTATTAGATCTGAAAACTGCCATTAAAAACCAACAGGGATTTGCAGCAGGAAAAATTGGTGTTTCGGATGAGTATTGGTTGTATTATCCAATTTTATTAGAGAAAAAAAAGAGTAAAGAGATAGTAAGTGATTTTGAAAAACGATTAAGCTCTATCTTTTATAACCAAGCGGGCCTATTTCCTGCAGGAAAATCTTTTTTCTTAGAATATGCAGGCTTTTATGCAAATCAGATTAAAGATTTTGACTATTATGGAATAATGTATGCGAATTATTTGCTCAAGATTTTGAAGTATTATCAATTTAAGTCCCCCATAGTATATTATTTAGACCAGGAACCAGACCGTTCTACTCCCAGTATTGAAAATAACTGTTACCTTCCCTTCTTTGAGGGGAAAAATATTCTACTGGTTTCTTCATATGCAGATTTGCTTAGAGAAAGAGCAACCAAAGAAATATTCGAGGCGGTTTGGAAAAACATTGGTAAACGCTGGTTTTACCCGAAGAGCGTTCAATCCCTGGAGTTCCCTTTTGGGTATTCAAGTGAAGCAAAACAAAGATTTAAAAACGCAATCAGTATGTATAAAGAAATTGCAAAAAAAATCGACTCCATCGACTTTGATATCGCATTAATCGCTGGCGGAGGACTGGGCAATCCAATTGCAGCTTATGTAAAGAGAGTTGGAAAGATCGGGATTAACCTGGGAGGACATTTACAGGTTCTATTTGGTGTCTATGGAAAGCGTTGGATTGAGATGACGAATTGGTTTGCTAAATATTTTAATAGAGACTGGATTCGTATGCCTGAACAATATCGTCCTGATGAGCTTGATAAAGGCATTAAGATCGCTGATGATGGGGCATTTTGGTAATGGTTGAGGACAATCATACAAATTTGCGCAAATAGGCCAACCAGTTATCATCAGCGTGCGATCCTTATCCAGAGGATTTCGAAGCCTCTAAAACTGACAGACATAGATTATACCAAAGGCTCTTTTGATAAAGCTTGGATCATTTAAGGAAGGAGACGGCTTCTGGTCATTCAGTATTCTATGAGGAATCAGCGTTGGCGCGCACACCCGCGGCGCCTTGAATGGCGGCGCGTTTTAGAGATAAATGAGCAGGACGGCGGCCTGGCTGACAATCTCCGGCAGCTGTCCCCTGGAAAGAAGGAAATCGATATAATCGCTAAACTTGCTTTAGTTGATGCCGATCCGCCCTTATGTTTCTTGTTGGGCGTGAGGTTGCTTCCTCGGTATAGGGCGTGGCTCATTTTCCTCCCGCACTTTTTTTGACAAGAGACAGAGGATGTCTTTGAAACGCCAATTCCCAATGCGTCCGGTGACCGGGCAGTGGCATCGTGAGCGCTATCCTGCGACGGTGCACTTCAAGATAAAACGGTTTAGTCGTTTACGTATTATGTCTTTGATCAGCGGCGGTTGGAACCGGAATATTCTCATAAAGCGAGCCTGACCGCACGGCCGCTGCGCTCCCTAAGCAATACAGTAATCCCGAGCGCGATGAGTACAGGCAGCGACCCGCAGAACGAAACGTTGACGGCCGTGGTGTATAACGCGTCCGGTCGCTGCACGATGGTAACGACCGCGACAGTGCTCTCCGGCCTAACGCGGGGCAGCCACCAAAGATAGGAATGCGCGGCAAGGGCGGACACCGTTTGGAGAAAGGCCATGCTGGCCAGTGCCAGCGGCCATCCCCTGATTAGGAGCGGCAGAACTTCCTCAAGGCGGGAGCAGGCTTGACCTGCCCCCCTCAAATCGATCCAGGTATAATGAGGGAAACCTGGAGAGGTGGACTGCTCCCCATATTAGGTCCATTTTCTAGGTTAGAAAAATATTTTGTGAGTCATTGACATTAGCCTCAACGTGCCGGTTTTTGCCGACTTCGACAGCACCTTTTAGCATTGCATATTCTTCCGGCGGGAGGTTCCCCAATGAGCTGTGCGGCCGCTTCTGATTATAATCTCGCCGCCATTGTTCCGTCTTTTCCCGAGCATCCTCCAGACTCATAAACCAGTGCTCGTTCAAACGCTCGAGCCTGAATCTGGCATTGAAAGACTCGATATAAGCGTTGTCAGTAGGCTTACCCGGCCGGCTGAAGTCGAGCTTGACGTGGCTCTAGTAAGCCCAAAGGTCAACATCCTTCGAGATGAATTCGGGGCCGTTATCGACCTGGATCGTTTGGGGCTTACCGTGGTCTTTTGAAACCGTTTCGAGAACATTCACAACCTCCATGCCGCGGATCCGCTGAGGCACATGGATGGCCAGGCTCTCACGCGTATGGTTGTCCACTAACGTCAAAATCCGGATCCGCCGGCCGTCGAAAAGCTGGTCAGACATAAAATCCATGCTCCAGCATTCGTTCTTCACAGAAACGGCGGGCCGCTGCTCCCGTTTTAAACAGGCTCTTCGCCGCCGGGGCGCCCTCTTCCTCAGGCCGAGCCCTTCTTCTCGATACAAGCGATACACGCGCTTGTGATTCACCCGTCAGCCCTCCCGCCAGAGCAGCACATGAAGGCGCCTATACCTGTAGCCAATACGTGCCATCGCCAGGTCTCGAAGTCGCATTCGGAGCGCCGTCTGCGGGTCCACCACGCTCTCGTAGCGGATGACAGAACGGACAAACTTAAAAGTCCTGCAAGCCCGCCGTTGGGAAACCCTGTAGGCCACCTTCGTCACCTCCACAAGGTCACGCTTCCCAGCGGGCGTCAGAATTTTTTTGAGAGGACATCCTGCAACATCTGCTTGTCGAGCGTCAGGTCC
>CAYGYP010000212.1:0-4255 GCA_964354115.1 uncultured Candidatus Bathyarchaeia archaeon
TTCAAAGCTACCAGCAACATTGGGGCTGGCGACAGCATTTAGAAAGTCGACTGTAACTTCTATAGATTCCTCTTCAACGATTTCCTCCTCAATCTCTTCGCCTTCTAAAAATTTTAGAGAGTTCTGAATCTCCCTTAATTCCTCATCAGTCAAACAATAGAGCTTTGCAACAGTGTTGTCAATTTCTTCCTCAATTTTTGATAACTCGCCAGTATTGTTTTGGGAAGCAAATTGATGAGCCTTCTTTGATAATTCAGCAAGAGTTAAGTGAATTTTGTTGTTTGAAGCAAATCTGGGTATTCTGATGTATTCTAAAACATTAGCAGAGATCTGAATTTCAATAACATAACTCTTGGCAACAAGTTTAGAAATAGAAGAATTAAGAATAGCACATATGTAGTGAGCCTCGTCCTCGTTTTGACTTTGGACCATTACAAGTTTCTCGTTGGGCGTCACATTTTTAGTTCCCAAGAATTTATCATGGACAGGTCCGATAACAGCAGAAACAAGCCCTGTAGCTACGCGTCTCCAAAGCACCTTATATGGACACATTGAAGGAGCAACATTAAACAATGAATAAAATGGCGGCGCTATCTTTTCTGCTGTTTTTCTGGGCCTTTCACGCCAAGGTCTAAGCTGCGATTTATAAGGTTGCGTGGTTCGTGTGATTAATTCATCAAAAAAGTTATTGAAAAAAGCATAGGCATTCGGGTAGTTGACTCGAAGGTCGCTAATTGTTAATGTTCTTCCTTCCTCATTGACAGGGAGAACGGCATAGAGTGATGGTTTGGCAATCCATTTGTTTATATCACGCCCCCTTAGATGGGGGTAGACAAGTTCTTTTTCGACTGGCAACTGAACTTCTCTTACTTTCCTTTTCGCTCCTTGTACGACATTTTTGACTAACAGCTGGTCCTCTGCCAAGACATCAAGAACGTCAACCCAATATGCTGAATTCAATCCCAAATGCACTCCGAGATGCGCAGTATACTCTGAAACACCAATGATCTTCTTCACAGCCAAATGTGCTTTGGCTGGGAGCGTGGACCACGGTCCCGTCTTCTCGCGTAATGGTCTTGCTTCTAACGTGACTCTTGACGTTACTTTCATCACATCTTCAAGATTCTCTTTTTGATCTATCCTGGGTCCTTTCCAAAGAGTGTATGGAACTGGATATGTCGTCTCTTCATCTTTAATCACGAAAATCATCGCTGTTCTGTTTTGAGCCCCTTCAAATGGTAGAAGCTCGACGAAATCATGGACTTTCAGAACTTTGAACCGTACAGCACCATCGGCATTAGGTATTAGAAATCTTCTAAAACCATGCCCTGCCATGCTCTTGAAAACACTTTGCGTTATTAGAAAGCCAAATTTCTCTTTAACCTTTAAGTATCGATCAATCGATGTATATGTAAATAACATAGCCATATCTCGTTCTGCAGCCCCAAGTTTTGACCTTTTTCCCTTGCTAATCAACCCATATTTGGTCCACAAAACCTTCGTATTATTTCTGTATTCGCTGGGTAGGTCTGACCAGTTTATCCATGGTGGATTACCTATTACGTAATCAAATTTACCATAATAACTTGTTAATGTAAGTGGCGCAAACGCATTTTTTATTATAGAAGTCCAGACATGGTTCTTTCCATTCTCCTCAAGTTGCAGAAAGCTCTTATACAAATCAGCTATAAGTCGTAACTCATCCTCGCTCAACTTTAGCTCTTCTTTAATTACTTGCTTGAACTCTTCACACTTGTACCTAAGCCTAACATAGCGGTCCAAAGCTTCAAGTAATTTGCCCAACAAGCCTTTATCAACCACAGACTTGGGAAGCTCAAAAACCCCAACATACGTCCTTATAACGTAAGAAACTCCAGTCAACGTAGCCCGAGTTTCCACAAGCAACGAATCAGCAAGGTAAATAGGTATCTCTATAGGTCCTTTCGCATACGCCAACAAATCAGCAATAGCCAAAAGATAATTCGTTCGAGCAGCTAAAACAGCAAGCGGATTCAAATCAAAACCAACAACATTCCTTAACAAATAATTGACCAAAACTTCTTTCAAATAGCGCTCCTCAGCATATTCCTTGAATCTTTTCATTGTCAACACAAGAAACGTCCCTGAACCGCAAGCTGGGTCCAAAATCCTCAAATCAAGAGGTTTTGTTGAATCACTCTCTTGTGCCATCTTCTCAAAACTTTCAACCGTAAGACCCACTTCGTTCAAAAGAAACTCCGCCAGCCAATCTGGCGTGTAATATTCTCCTAAATCATGTCTAATCCTCTTAGGCACCAAATTTTGATACAATCTCTTTAACAAATCTCGGGTATACTCAGGCTCAAGTATGGGAGTAGCCGGTTCATAGTCTGCCAACCGCTTAGCCAAATCTGCAATTTTATTTGCTGTTTCTTGGTCCAGCTCTTCCAAATACCAAGAGAAATAATCCCCCTCAATGAAATTCGTGATATTAAGAAGCTTCCTAAACACGCCGCCACTTTCCATATCTTCCAAAGCTCTCTTGAAGACCTCCAAACCCTTCATGTTTGCATCTTCAAGCTCAGCCACGTAGGATTTTAACCATTTACCAGCACCAAAAAGATACGCCACCTCAGCAGCCAAAAGCTTCATAACCAACGCATAATAAGTGTGAACAGCAAAAAGCAATGCACTGTAATCAACTTTTCCCGTTAATCCATATTCTGCCTCTAAACCCTTTAACTTCTCAGGACTGTACGAACACACTTGCGAAAACAGCCTTTTCCAGTCATTAAACAAAGCCTCAACTTTAGGGCTTTTAGAAGACACAACTTTACCATAGAAAACATTGACCATACTAACGGCTGAATCACTCTTAGGTCCAAAATCTTTAAGCAGTTCATCAACAGCCAGCTTCTTCCGTCTAAGCCCCCTAATAGCCTCAACAAACCTCAGAACAGTCTCCCTATTAAGATCATAAGGACCCCTAATCAACCAATTCTTAGTCTTCTCATCATAACGAACAAAAGCAATTCTATCAGCCAAAATCACACCCAAAAAAAGCTTAAACCTACCCTCAACCTCACCCTCTTTCCTGATATAACCAATCAACTGCTCCTTAGCCTTAGCAACATCAGGCTCCCTCAACAGCTTCCCCGGAGCCTTATACTCAATTATCACGTGACCATAAAGCGCATCAGGCCTTCCGCCAGAAACAAATGTATACTCATATCTCCCAGGCGTAATGCCCATCTTAGAAATAACTTCACTTTCCAAAATGCCCGAGGCACGTATCCTAAGCTCTTCCTCATTTGCAGCTGTAGCTGCGGCATGCTTAAGCCCGACAAGAATCTTATCTATATCAATCTGTTCAATCGAAGGCATGCTCTTTATGCCCTCTTAGCCTTAGGTATAGTGAATCTCGATTTCGGACTTTCATAAACGTTAAACCGCGCCTTGCAATGCTGACACTCGTAACGCTTTACGTCATAAAACCTAAACTTCCACGCTTTAAGAGGCTTACTCGACTGCTCACGACCACATGCAGGGCACTTAACACTTTCACTCATCTCTAACACCACTCAATAGTAGAATGTGTATTACTAAGAAACTTGTCATCTTTTATATTTTTAACCTCTTTTTCGTTCTCTTTTTTCATGTTCTTCTTTTTCCTCCAACCATCTGTCGTATTTTTCTAACACCTCATCAACTTGTCTGTGGATAAAGTCTGATGCGCTGTGATAGGGCGTGTTCATTTCTTCAATTGCAGTCTTCAGCTTCTCATACTTGTCTTTTGGAATTTCTACATATTCGGAATTTTCTCTGAGAAGCTTTAGTCGCCATCTTGCCGCATCACGCATAAACTCCTCTCTTGTCGTGAAGCCCAACTGCTTGTTTTCTTCTATGAAATTTTCAATCTCTGCAAGCACTTCTGGAGGCATTATTACAGATTGGTTTAGCATGTCTTCTACTGCGTCTTGGTAAGTTTGCATCTTGCCTGTTTGCGCCATAAGCGTTCCAAGCGTTGCCGTAAGTTGTCTATGGGCGTCATCTGATATTCTAAGCGTTTTCATTCCTCTATTTTCCAGCCTTTCTTAAGTAGGTCTTCCAAGCTAATTATAGTAGGCTTACAAATTTAATAAAACCTTGCAAAAGCCTCATCACTTTAACTCAACTTTCTGCAGGGTTTCCTCTTCTTCGGTTGTGAGCAAGCCTTTCTTTTCCAGCCATTTATCAAACTGTTCTAGCACATGCTCCATCTGTTTATGGATGAAGT
>CAYGYP010000213.1:0-4229 GCA_964354115.1 uncultured Candidatus Bathyarchaeia archaeon
CGCTTGAAACTTTACTTTCGAATGTAAAATAAAACCTTTTCTAAATGAATGGAGAGAACTATGTTTTGCTATCAGTGTGAACAAACAGCAGGCGGTACCGGATGCACGAAAGTCGGCGTTTGCGGCAAGGACGAGGACATTGCGAGTCTGCAGGATATGCTTATATTTGGCCTAAAGGGCATAGCTGCTTACGCATATCACGCTCGCGAGCTTGGACAAAGAGATGAGCAGGTTGACGCCTTTATGCACGAAGCGATGTTCGCAACATTGACGAACGTGGACTTCGACCTGAACCGTTACCTCGAACTGGTGCTCAAAGCCGGCGAAATGAATCTTCGCATTATGGAGATGCTGAATGATGCACATACATCCCGATTTGGCAATCCCAGGCCGGCAACAGTTGCGAGAGGCACCAAGGCCAGCCCTGGGATTGTTGTTACCGGCCACGATTTGCTCGACCTTTATGAGCTGTTAAAGCAAACCGAAGGTAAAGGCATTAACGTTTATACTCATGGTGAAATGCTGCCTGCCCATGGCTATCCGGAACTGAGGAAGTTTAAGCACCTTGTAGGTAATTACGGAACCGCCTGGCAGAATCAGAAAAAAGAGTTCGACGAATTCAGCGGCGCGATTTTAGTAACGACCAACTGCGTTATGATTCCCAAAAACTCTTACAAAGACCGGATGTTTACGTGCGGAATAGCAGGTGTAACCGGCGTTAAGCACATCAAGAATAGAAACTTCAGCGAGGTGATTGACAAGGCCTTATCTCCCCCGCGTCTTGCTGTCGCAAGACAGGAGCGGGGGCCCGAAAATCCGCAGGGAACGCTTAGCACCGGCTTCCATTATACAGCCGTGCTTGGCTTGGCTGACAAAATTGTCAAGGCGGTAAAGGCAGGTAAGATTAGACATTTCTTCTTTATCGGCGGCTGTGACGGCGCAAAGCCCGGGCGAAATTACTATACCGAATTTGCTGAGAAAGTGCCGAGAGACTGCGTGATACTGACAGCCGCCTGCGGAAAGTACCGGCTAAATGACCGTGATTATGGCGACATTGATGGCATCCCACGTTTGATTGATACCGGCCAGTGCAATGACTGCTATGGAGTGATTAAAATCGCACTGGCGCTTGCTGATGCGTTTGGTTGTAGTGTGAACGAGCTGCCTCTTTCGCTGGTAGTATCCTGGTACGAACAAAAAGCTGTGGCAATTCTGCTGACGCTGCTGCATCTTGGAATAAAGAACATAAAGCTTGGGCCGACTCTGCCGGCCTTTATCAGCCCGAATGTATTGAACATACTGGTCGAGAAATTCAATATCAGCCAGATTGGAAATGTCGATGAAGATTTGGCTATGATGCTCAAATAGATCTGCACAAGTCATAAGTGCATAAGAGCTTAAGAGTGAAAGAGAATAATTTTTGGGGAAATTGAGATTTTTCAGGTTTTTTTGAGTTTTTTTTCGTGGGGATGTGGGTTTTGGGGGTAAAAATGGGGGTGGGTAGGTTAATCTGTGGGGTTTGGGTAAAATAGGCAAGGAAAAAACGTGCGAAAATGTTCAAAAACTGTATAGAAATGTTCGAAAAGTGAGTGAAAATGTTCAAAAACTGATAGGAAATGTTCGAAAATATTCGACTTTTTAGACGCTGATTACGCTGATTACGCAGAGAGTTTTTAGGTACAAAAAACACAAAGAGAAATTAGGCGCAGATTGCCTAAATTAACATAGATTTTTTTATCGCAGAGGATGCTGAGTGGTGAGCGGGAAAAGAAAAAGCTGGAAGTGGTTTAAGCTCCCAGCTTTTCGGGTTCTGCTTTTGACACCGGTAAAGTTTATTAACGTCGGTGGGGTGGCGGCCAGTGCGGCGGAGCTATTATTTTGATGGTGTCGGAGCCGAAGAAGTATCGGCCTGTTAAAAACCGGCCGACAACGCTGACCTCAACTCGGCCGGGGCCAAGTGCATCTATAACCTGCTGCTTATCGAACAAGGCAAGAGCAATCGTATATGAATGGCCTGGCCTTCCATATCTGAAAAAGCGTTGATGTTCTGCTTCGATACCGCCGGGGTATAAGCGAAGCGGCTCTTCGGTATTTACCTCTTCGCTGGGGGTCGGCGGTATGAAAAGGGTAGCAAGAATCCATTTACCTTTGCTCCTGGCCTCTAAAACGCGAGGTGTAATCATAAGCCTTCCGTGTACCGCCCCAATAACGGTTATCGTGCAATAATCCGGTTCGGATTCATCTATGCCGTCACTTACAATTAGCTCGATGATATGTTCTCCGACCGGCAGCTCGAGCATAAGGACTGCACCGGGCGGTGCAATGTCACATTGTCGGTTCCAATTCGGCGAAGCTGGTGTGCTCAGCCAGGCCTTTGTTAAAATTGACAAATCGGCGAACGGGTTTTCAGGCTGTGGCCACTGTTTGGCAAAAGCTGCGAAGTCCAGCAAATTAACTATTCCGTCGGTGCTTTCTGAGGTAAATGTGTTGCCGTCAATTGTCCAGGACCAGTAGTAGTCAAGGACGTCGTTATCATCGTCGTAGGAGCCGGAGCCATCGAGGTTGACGTCGGCAAAGCCGTCAATCCAAGCGTAAACTGTCTGGTTGGGTCCTGCATCGGCGACCGGCCGATGGTTAAATTCGAAAGCCCCCATATCGATTCGTCTGCCAATGACTCGCGGCAGGCCGTCAAGGTCTGTCTCATTTGGTTCGGGGACATAATTCGGGTCACCGGCGTTTATACAGGGAGAATCCGGCAGCAAATGATAGTCGTGAGTATAGAGGGGATCAACGTCAACACAGTTTTCTATTATTACTTTGTAGCCTGTCTGACCTGGGGGACGATATATTTCTTGGATTCCTCCACCTAAAACACTGTAATAAATTTGTGCGGTGGAAGGTCCGCTGATGTGGGCAGTAGCATAGAGAGATAATTGTCCGCCTTCACTGGCACTATTGTTCCAGAGAATAGAATTTGCAATGATTACACCAGCAGAACTGGTTGCAAGTATTCCACCACCTCGTTTGCCCGCTCGGTTATCGACAATTGTGCAATTAATGAGGGTCAAAACGTTACCTTGCCAATAGTCCCCTATAAACTCTATTCCACCGCCATAGTATGTTACCGAGTGGTTGGCTATAAGGCAGTTGGCGAATGTCACATCAGATTTACTTGAGTAAATACCGCCAGCGCCTTTGGCATTATTATTCGTAATGATACATCGGTCGAATACAAGGCTGCTTCCCGCGCAAGAAACGCCTCCTCCGCCACCATCTGATTCCACACGGTTTCCCGTTATCACAGTGTCAACAATTGTAACTGTTGAGCCCCGAATGGTAACACCTATACCGCTGTATCCACGGTTGTTCTTAACGATACACTTATTAACCACCATAGCAGAATTGAGACAGAAGATACCACCTCCATGGTGTCCCTCATTGTTCTCAAGAATTGTATTACTTATAATTGGGCTGCCATATCCACAATATATTCCGCCCCCTCCCCAGTAGCCAGCCTTATTGTTTCTCAATATGCAGTTGCGTATTGTCGGACTACTCCGGTTACAGAATATACCCCCTCCGACATCATAATAGTATCCATCTATCATTTCAGAAGGGGCGTATCCGTTGACAATCGTAAAGCCTTCAACTACGGATTCCGGTGTTTCATCATTGCCAAAACGAAATCCACGGTGTGGAGTTGCTTTAGAGCCGCGGCAGTCAATCATACAATTTTCAGGGCCGTTTTCGCTTCGGACTGTTATTGCTTTGCCGAGGAAGTCTATATCGCGGTTTCCGGGGCCGGTGTAGGTGCCATCGGCAACGATGACGGTATCACCATTAATAGCGGCATCAATGGCCGATTGAATGGTGGGATACTGGCTTGGCACAAACAGCTCTGCGCCAGAGGCCCAAGTAGCCGAGGCGACAAGCATTAAAAAGATTGTGATGATTACATTTTTCATATTTCTGCCCTTTCAAAAATTTATGATAAATAATATATGACGGCACAGGCGCACACCTGTGCCCAGACGATTAGCCCGCTTTCCAATTAAGATGCGCAAAGGCGGCTATGTGCTCCGTTAATTCCATTTTTTTAAGCCGGCGCAATAGATGCAACAGGTTTTAATAATGGTAACTGTCGCGTCTGGAAGGCGGGGTCGGTATGAAATGGGTACAAATTATGATGACAAAGACAAAAATATGATATTAAGACTTTTTTGGCCCAG
>CAYGYP010000214.1:0-4174 GCA_964354115.1 uncultured Candidatus Bathyarchaeia archaeon
CAACCGAGAACCTGCATATTCAGTACTCCTATGATGACCACTCAATCAGAATAGTAAACGGTAACTATGTGCATTTCGACGGATTAAAAGCAATTGCTAAATTATATGATTTCAATCTTAAGGAGGTGCTTTCAAAAGAGATAATAGCGGACATGAAGTCGGATGACAGCAAGAAGGTCATTCAGCTCGAGCCTCCGAAAGCTCCTGTTTCATTCCTGAAACTGGTACTACTGGATAATACAGGCAAAGAGATCTCATCGAATTTCTACTGGCTGTCGGGCAGGGGCGATGAGAAGGCCAACTTTACTGCCTTAAACAGGCTCCCGAAGGTGAAGCTCAACTATTCTGCTTCAGCGCTTCAGAAAGAAAACGGTAAATACACCTTGACGGTTGACATAGAAAACCCGACGGCTTCACTGGCATTCTTTGTCAATCCAAAGATCATAATGCAAAATTCGAAAGATCTTGTATTGCCGGTCTTCTGGGATGATAATTATTTCTCACTTCTTCCGGGAGAAAAGCGTGAGGTGAAAGTTGAATTCAGTGAAAAGGATCTTAATGGTGAAGCTCCTGTACTGGCAATTGACGGATGGAATATCGTGCACGCAGAACAGGAATTGAAATAAGAATGAGGGAGAGAAAGGGAGAGGGGGAGAAAATGAGAAGAAAGTGATCTTCATAAAAAAGAAGGCTCCCGGTTTATGTGGAAGCCTTTTTATTAAGGGCAATTTATGAAGAAACGAAATTATTACAAATTATCCGGATTGAACGCAACGCTTGCACGGCCAAATGTACACACCATGGAATTTCCCGCAAACGATTTGTATTCCTTTGCTTCACAGGTACCATCCAGGATACTCTTGACACAGGCAATCTGGTCATTGATAAAATCTGAGGGGATTGGTACTCCATGACCGGGCATAAGTGTTGTGAACTCAGCGACCCTTGCTTTTTGTTTTTCAAGCGTTTCCAGGTATTTGTGCAAAGGCAGGCAGTTACCCAGGAACAACCAGACCAGGACGTTATTGTTATCTCCAGTGAAAAGGATCTTGTTCTCAATATCCAGCAGACAGATGCCTCCGGGTGTATGCCCGGGGGTTTCCATAACCTGTATCCTGCGGCCGCCGAGATTGAAAATGTCCCCGTCAGAAACAGGGATAAGCTTTGTATCAAACGGCTGCCCTTTATACAGTTCACTCTCAGCGGGGACATTCCCCTGCTGCATGGTTTTCGATGATCCTGCTCTTGCTTCCGTCCGGTTTAGTTCCTTTGCTGCCGCCGCATCCGCAGCATGAATGTAAACTTTTTCAAACTGGTAATTTGATCCTGCATGATCAGGATGTCCATGTGTAATTACTACAATCACAGGTTTCGAAGTAAGCTTTTTAATTAATGATACAAGGTCTGCGGTTCCCAGGCCATTATCTATGAGCATTGCACTGTCGCTGCCTTCAACCAGATAGATATTATCGGCCCCGTGATCACCGATCTGCCATATCTTATTTCCAACCTCATTAACCATGAACCAGGATGATGTATCCTGTGCCAGCCCCGTTGCTAAACAGGACAGGCAAAACAACATTAATATACTTTTCTTCATCTCGTGAATATTATCAGGGTTTAAGTTCATTTATTTTAAGTTAAGGTATGTAATTGAATTTCAGTCTATTTAAACAGCATCGGAGCAAATTCCGAAAGATAGATCCTCCAGTTAGCCCAGGTATGACCACCTGTGCTTTCACGGTATATGTATTTGAAGTTAAGCTTGTCAAGGGTTTCACGTAGGGTTACGACTCCTTTATACACAAAGTCGTCCTTGCCGCAGGCTATCCAGTACAGCTTGTAGCCGCTGTTCTTTAATACTTCAAGCTTAGCAATTCTTTCTGCTTCTATTTTGGCTGCATCCTGGTTCTGGGGACCGAAGCTCATGATACCCATGCTATATACGCCGATATAACTGAACATACCGGGATTATTGTTGGTAATTGTTTGTGTATGCGCTCCTCCCATTGAGAGTCCCGCAATGGCGCGGTTATCCTTACCTGTCAGTGTACGGAAGTTACTTTCAATGAACGGAACCACATCCTTTACCAGGTGCTCTTCAAATTTCCCTGCATACCTCTGATAAGCAGCCATTCCCTGCTCGCCCTGCACTGCAGGAAGCGGAGGCACCTCATTCTGAGCACCTGCCTGGTTTGCATTACCGTTGGTCATGACTACGATCATAGGCCTGGCCTTACCCTGTGCAATGAGATTATCCATTATCTGAGCGGTTCGACCCATGTTGGTCCAGGCATCTTCATCACCGCCTGCACCATGCAACAGGTAAAATACCGGGTATTTCTCTGTTCCTTTTTCATATCCTGCCGGAGTGTATACATATACCCTGCGGTCCATATCCAGAACATCTGATCTGTACCATATTTTTGTTACTGTTCCGTGAGGTATGCCATCCTTATGGAAGTACAGATCTGATTCAGGTCCCGGGATAATGAAAAAACTCTGGTAGCGTGAGCCATCGCGGCGGACCTGTACATTATTAGGATCGATCATATTCACTCCATCCACTGTAAGTGTATATCCGTAAAGTTCAGGAGTCAGAGGTCCCACGGTCAGTGAGAACATCCCGGTGTCATTTTTCACAAGTTCCTGGCTTGCCCCGAATCCTGCCTGCCATTCTCCGGATACTGTAACCTTCTGGGCATCCTTTGAATATAACCTGAATGTTACGCTGTTATCAGGAAGTATCTCAGGTGAGATGATCCTCGGAGGCATTCTGAATGCCGGCCTTGCTGCAGGCGCAGCAGCAGGACGTGCCGGTTCCTGGGCGGTAGCGGTCACTGCAATAAGAGATATAATTGTAACAAATGTTACAATCAAGGATTTTCTATTTATTTTCATTATTAAGGTTTTATTTGTTAGACAATACTTTATTATATAATATTTCAAATCTACTGTTAAAAAATGTTATGAAACCGGTATTGATTTCCGTGCTTCTCTGTCGGGATCATTCTTAACCTCGCTTATATCATTGAGAACCATTACCTCACCATTTTCTGTTGAGTATTTCAGCCATTCAGGAAGTCCTCCTCCGTTCGGATTGCCGGTTTTCATGAATTGAAGAAGCGTACCTGCCATTTTCTCAGAAAGTTTCCTTGGTCTTGCTCCGCCGCCGGTATGAGTCAGCATAAGGTCGGTATTGTAATACCAGAAGCATATATCAACACAATGGAATGCGCGCATACGGTTATCGAAAAGAGGCGGCTGCCAGCAGAACCATGCTACATAAACAGGAGCAGGCTGTTTTGCTTTTGCATCTGCAAGAGCCACGACGCCCTGTCGGTTTGCAGTTACCAGCGTCCAGATTTCAATTGGCTTCGAACCCGGAAATGCCCTGGCATATGCTTCAACCACTTCACCTGCTTTGTCGCCGAAACCTGCGCCAAATCCCGCACGCTCCTTGACTCTCTCCTTGACTTCATCAAGGGTTATGTTTTCAAGTGAAGCATCCGTACGGCTCGGAGCCATCTCATTCATTGTTGAACATATGATCATAGGTACTTCGGCTGCTGACGGCGATGCTTCAGGGAAATAAGGATGCTGGGGGATATAAACTCCATCAGCACACGGATTGAAGCCTCTCCGTATTCCGCCGGCTGCAGATCCCATTTCCTCTGACAGCTTTGCTGCAGCCTTGTTTGCCAGTGCCAGGTACTCCTGCCATGGCATTTCCTGAAGTTTGCCAATGTCTTTTGGTTTGAGACCGGCTTCTTTCAGAATATATGCGCCCAGCTTTTCAGAATACTCTTTATCACCGGTCTTTACTCCTGCTCCGCTCAGAACTACTGCCCTGTTTATCAACCCTTTGGCTGAAGGCATTGCTGTCACAGTTGTTACTTTTGCACCTCCTCCCGATTGACCCATAATTGTAACGTTACCTGGATCACCACCGAAATTTGTGATATTATCTCTTACCCATTCCAGTGAAGCAACAAGATCAAGCATCCCAACATTTCCCGAAGGAGCAAATTTTTCTCCTGCCACACCGGCAAAGTTTGAAAACCCCATCGGACCAAGCCTGTGGTTGACTGAGACAAATACAGCATCGCCAAACCTGCAGAAATTTTCACCATTGTAACCATCCTGTTCAATTCCATTGCCATTAACAAATCCT
>CAYGYP010000215.1:0-4166 GCA_964354115.1 uncultured Candidatus Bathyarchaeia archaeon
CACGATGATTCTTGTTTTCGAGGTTTTCTCAATCTTTGGGATGCATCTTTTTGCAATGGTGGCTTCTCCTTCAAGTCGTCTCAACTCGAGCATTATTTTGCCGATATTCTCAGGGGTGGGCGCCATTTTTCGTCTATTAGCTTCTTCCCGGACTTCATCACCCATCGCGACAACATCATAACCACTCTGCCTTGCGACATCCACCAATAGAGATTTCCCTGAGCCAGGCATGCCTGCAACGGCAACAATGAGCCTCTGTATTGACATTGGACACCTAGAGTCTAATGTGTTTTCAAAAGCAAATAATCTTTTACGTTAAAAGCATTTATGAATGGGAACAATGAGACATACTCGAAGGTGAGAGCATGGCTGAGGGGATAAGGAGTTTTGTTGCGTTCGACTTGGAAAATGAGTCTGTCTTGAAGAGGATAACTGAGGCACAGGCCTTGCTGGTCAAGACTGGCGCGGATTTAAGGCTCGTCGAGCCTCAGAACATTCACATGACGCTTCGTTTTCTAGGGAACATAACTCTGGGGATGGTTGACAAGATTCATGAGGAGATGAAGAAAGTTCAGTTTGTTCCTTTCGATGTCAAGCTTCGCGGCCTCGGCGCTTTTCCCGATGTGCGATATCCTCGGGTCTGCTGGGCCGGAATAACTGAGGGCGCAGACCAACTGCGGAGTATTTTCAGTCAACTGGAACCGCGTTTGCGCGGTCTCGGCTTTGCACCTGATCCGAAGGGTTTCAGTCCTCACTTGACAATAGCCCGTGTTAGGTCTGCCAGAAACAAGGTTGATCTTGCCAAATGCATAAGCACAAACATGGAATATGAATTTGGGCAGATCCGGGCCAGGTGTCTGAGGCTTAAGAAAAGTGACTTGACTCCCAGGGGCCCGATCTACTCGGTTCTCAGAGAAGTTTGCCTATAGGCATAATGAAAAGGCGTTTCTATGGTGGGCAACGTAGAGCAAGTCTTTGCGCGAGTTCTGAAACAGGTCACACCAGGGAAAGAGAAGAGAACCAACATAGAGGCCTTGGCTAGAAAACTTGAGAAGAAGGTGGCCTCCGCAGCTGAAGAGCTGGGCATGGAAGCGAAGGTGCGCGTGGAAGGTTCAGTGGCGAAGGACACGTGGCTAAGTCAAGAGCCTGATGTTGACGTTTTCATGCGAGTGTCGAAAACAATACCGCGCAAACTGTTGGGAGACGTCTGTCTAAAAGTGGCAAGAAGAGCAACCAAGGGTTCGAAGCAAGTTGAAAGGTTTGCGGAGCACCCCTACCTTGAGGCTTTCGTTGACGGTATCCGCGTGAACATCGTTCCATGCTACGAGGTTAAGCGCGGGGAATGGTTGAGTGCCACGGATAGGACACCGTTCCATACGGACTACATTAACGGACGTTTGGACTCGAAGATGCGAAGTGAAGTGCGACTGTTGAAGAAGTTCATGAAGGGCATAGGAGTCTACGGTGCAGAAATCAAGATCGGCGGGTTCAGCGGATACCTTTGCGAACTGCTGATCTTGCATCACAGATCCTTTCTTGAAACGATCAAGACGTTTGCGCATCATAAACAGAGGATGACTATTGACATTGAAGGGTTCTATGCTAATAGACAAAACGAGGTCGATCTGCTGTTTGATGAGCCTTTGGTCGTTGTTGATCCAGTCGACAAAGCGAGAAACGTGGCTTCTGCTGTTCGCCGACAGAAACTCGACATTTTCATTGCTGCAGCACAGGCCTTCCTGAAGAAGAAGGACCTGAGCTTTTTCTACCCTGCCAAGACAGCTCCTTTGACTGCAAAGAAGATGGGGCAGGAATTGAAGAAGCGTGAGTCGAAAATCGTTTTTGTCACGTTTGGAAAGGTTGATGCTGTTCCTGACATCTTGTGGGGCCAACTTTGCAAGTCCCTTCGTTCACTGTACAAGCTCGTTGAGCTGAACGATTTTTCCCTTTTGAGAGACTTTGCTTGGAGCGATGAGAAAGCTCTCAACATGTTTGTCTTTGAGCTTGAAGATTGCTGCATCCCGCAGGTTAAGAAGCATTTGGGACCACCGCTTGAGAAGGAACATGAATGCGTGAAGTTCCTGTTTAAACATCAGAACGGTTCGGGCACAGTTTCAGGACCTTACGTGGAAGATGGGCGGTGGGTTGTGCTGCTTCGAAGGAAGTTCACGGACGTTTGCACGTTGCTTTCCGAAAGGCTCAAGGATGGTGGGAAGAATGCAGGCGTCGCCGAGCAGATTTCTCAAGTGCTTAAGAAAGGCTTCAAAGTGTCAGTGAACGAGGAAATTGTTGAGGTCTATGAGAAGAACAAGGAATTTGCTGAATTTCTAACTGAATTTCTTTTGGGCAAACCTAAGTGGTTAGAGGCCGTTTAAAGTCAGGACTATCAGTGCTATTCCAAGTAGCCCCGTGTAGAGTGCAAAGTAATGGAATTTCTTGCTTGCCACTATCTTTGAGACAAGTTTTATGGCGATGTAGCCTGCGATCATTGTTACGGCTATTCCCGCTAGAAGTTCTAATGGGCCTATTCCTGAGATGGCCAGTTGGCCACGCTGTTTGTATGCTTCTACGCCTAGGTCTCCGATTATTGCCGGGATCGAGAGTATGAAGGAGAATTTGAATGCTTTTTCTCTTTTCAACCCGAGCAGCAGCGCGGTTGAGATTGTTATTCCGCTTCTTGAAAGCCCTGGGAAGATTGCTAGGCCTTGAGCTGCACCTATGATGAGGGCCGTCGTGTAGCTTATCGTATCAGTATCTTCTTTTCCGATTTTTGAAGTGTAGACTATGGTTGCTCCGACGAGAAAAGTTATTCCGATCGCTAGGATTGTTTGGAGTGTGTCTTCGAGGAATTTGACGTAGAACAGACCGATTATCGCTGTGGGGATGGTCGCAACGATTATGAGCGGTACTAGTTGGCCGTATTCTGATTTGAAGTCCAGATGCGCTAGGGCGGAGAGTATGTTTTTGACTTCTTTTCTGAAGAAGAACACGACCACGATTAGTGTTCCAACGTGCAGGATGATGTTGAGGAACGGTAGGGATAGTGTTGTCGTCAAGTCTACGAGGAAGTGCTCAGCTATCCTCAAGTGTGCCGTGCTTGAAACGGGCAGCCATTCTGCTAGGCCTTGGATTAGGCCCAAGATAATCGTGTTGAGCAGCTGTTCGAGCAAGGAGTTGACCCAGCCTGTTGGATTGTTGGGTTTAAAGGTTAATATGTGAAGCTTATTTAGTCTTGTGTGCTGGTGCACCAGATGAGTGGATATCCGGCTGGAAGTGTTGAAGACCGGGAAATGCTGGCGAAGATGCCTGTTGAGAAGCTTTTGGACTATTTTTTCTTGCAGATTCGTAATTTGTGGCGAGTTGACGGCCTATACTTCTTGGGCATTGAGAAGAAATTCGGCACAGAGGCTGCAACCGATATCGATGCTGGTGTTTGGGAAGCCATGGCCGAGATGGAAGCAAAGAGCCTTCAGAAAATGCTCGATGTGGGCCAAAACCCCGACGTACCAGTGATTATGGATCTTTTGCGAAAATCAAGCTGGGCCTTGGATCAGCCTTTCAAAACCGTTGAAATAAGCAGTAGACGGGCAGTTTTGCGCATAGATCGTTGCAGAACTCAAGAAGCCCGTTTGAGCAAAGCGTTGGGGGAGTTCCCTTGCAAGAAAGTGCGATTTGGCTACTTGAGGAACTTTGCAAGAACTTTGAACTCGAACGTGAAAGTGACCTGTCTGGCGTGTCCACCGGACAAGCATCCAAAAGATTCATGGTGCAAATGGGAATTTTCAATCAAAAAATGATCCTTTTCTCGTTTGTTTAAAAGACGAAAGGCGGCGCACGCGCTGTGGTTCAGCTTGCAGTCAAGAAGGCAGTAGCTCAAGCGCGCTAGCTTGTTCCGAAATTGGCAAAAAATGGTTTTAATTCCTTTTTGTCCAATCTGCGTACAATATGGGCTTGTTTAATAGGCAACGATCGGTCGTGTTAAACGGTGGTAGTTCATGAAAGTTTCAGCAGATAGAGGGGCCAAAAAATGATATGTGCCTTAAATCTGCCTCCAAATTCAAAAATAGGAATTAAGACCATTTTTAACCATTTCCGGAACAGGCATGCGCGCTTGGCCGTTTCCCCATTTTGCAGAATGCTGGAGTAGCGACGTACATGTTGAACAC
>CAYGYP010000216.1:0-4159 GCA_964354115.1 uncultured Candidatus Bathyarchaeia archaeon
AGCCATCGTCGCGGCCGTGTGGCCTTGATGCTCATAAGACTCGCCCATGTGTCCGACAAAGAGGGCCTTAATGTCTTTTTTAGGATCCAAGTTTGGACAACGGTCATAGGCTTCTTTGGCCGCTTCTGCAAAGATTTCTCTGGCGTACATGCCTTCGAGCTTTCCGAATTTCGACAGACCTGCAGAAACTATCGAGACAAGCGGTTTACCCTTCAAGCTTTAAATCTCCTATGGAGACTAGCAAGAGAACGCAAGAATCTGCTTGAACGACTATTTAAATTTCTTCGACACTTTCCACATTTTCCAACGGAAGAAATCGACGCAGAAAATCCTGAAAAAAGGATGTAGTTTTGAATGATTCGTTCGGCACTACTTTGTTCCGAATGTTTTCTTGACCCATGCTCGTGTGCGGTCCATGTCTTCTCTGAAACGTTTCAGTTCTTCAGGCGTTCTTTTTGGTGCGACGGGTTCTTCTGCGGGCGTTGCGTAAACATCCAGAAGGTCGCCTTTCGGCTTTTTCTCGATGTGTATGTTGACTTTCAGGCCGATGTTTACCTTCTCTGGGTCGATTTCTCTCATCGTCATGGGCAAGCACGTGTTTGTTCCGTCGATTCTTATCATTGCGCCTACTAGCGGTTGAAGATGCGCCATAGAAGGCCAAGCAATGACCATGATAGTGTACGAGTGAACCTCTCCTTGCTTCGGAAGCTCAATCCACGTTGTTTCCTCAAGTCTGCACTTCGGGTTGAAGCAATGCGCCCTTGGGGGGCAATAGACAAGCCCGCACTTTGGGCATTTTGTGCCATAGAGTTTTCCGTCGAAGAGTCCCATGAAGAATTTTGAGACTTTGCCGTAACTGTGATGGAACATGCTGCCGTGCGGCCTGTGCACAATCAGGAATTTTTCAGGTTTCAAGCTGTTGAGCGTTGGCCCATCGTTCATTTCCACTATTTTCCATCCTTCGGGCCTCCAGCCGCCTTTGCGTTCCCATTCGTTCCACAACTTTTCGTCAATGGCAGCTTCTTTAAGGGTTTTCTCGGGTCCAGGCTGCTTCATATTTTATACCTCCAACACTACGGCGCCTGCTTGGCATCCGGTGCCGCCGTGTCCATGTATGAAGCCTTTTTTTGGTTTGCTCAGCTGTCTGCTGGGTGCACCCCATTTTTTGGCGATTTGGTTGCTTAACTGCCAATATACGTCAGCAACTTGAGCAATTGATGTTGAACCGACGGCATGTCCCTGTGCTGTCAACGCTCCGCTGAGTTGGCAGGGGAGCTCTCCATGAGGCTGGATTACGCCGTCTCTGACCAGTTTTTTGCCCTCGCCTCGCTTGCAAAAGTCGAAGTCCTCCAGCCCTGCTAGGACAACGCCAGCATAGGGATCGAAGATTTCGACCAGGCTCATTTCCTTTCGCGGGTTCTTTATCCCAGCGTCTTTGTAGGCCATTCTTGCAGACACTCGGAGCGCTCCGAAGTTGACGAGATCCGGATACGGTGACATGGGTTTTGGAATATTTTTCGGCCAGATCTTCTCGTCTTCCGGATACAGGCCCTTCCAGGCAGGATTGTCTGGGCGGTCTCCGGCTCTCATGGTGTCTGAGCCGAAGCCTACACCGCTTATCCAAACAGGGTTATCAGTAAATTTTCTAGTTAGCTCTTCATTGGCCAAGAGCAACGCAGATGCACCCTCGCTCGTCATGGCACACTCGTGTAGCCTATACGGCCAAGATATCAGTCGGGACTTGTAGACATCCTCCAATGTGATTTTGCCAAAGCCGTGTTGAGCCGGCCACTGCGCGTACGGGTTGTCAAGTGAGTTGTTGTGGCAAAGCATCGCAACTTCGGCTAGGTCCTCCTCAGTGTCTCCGTAAACATGCATTCGTCTGGCTTCCATCGTCGCGTAGAACGCGTTGTAGGTGAAGCCTGACACGAAGTCCCAGTCTGTGTCGCCGGCGATTGCGATGGCTTCGTTGACTTTCTGAATTGGAAGCTCGTTCATCTTCTCCCATCCTACGACGAGAACCATTGGGAACATGCCGGAGCGAATCCACAGTGCTGCGTTGACCACGGCGTCGATCGGTGTCGCTCCACCTGATTCTACTCTGTATGACGGAACGCCGCTCAAGCCTAAATAGTCGTTGATTATCCAGTGCATACATTGCTGCTGTTCCAGGATATCGCTGAAGTAGGAATAGCAACATGCGTAGCCCTTTTTCACAAAGTCGCCAAGTTCGAGGTCTGGAACGTCGTCTAATATCATTTTCACGGCTTCTGCGCACATTTCCTCTTGCAAAGTGTGTCTTGGGTTGTCGAATCGTGATATGCTGCCGGCGATTATTCCAACTTTCTTCAATTTTCCACCTCAATTTTAAAAGATGTAGTTAGTAAATTCAACAACTATAAGCCTTTTGTGGTTCTAGTCAATTATCTTCTCATCGTTGATTTATCCGGATGTCAATATGCACTGTACTCGTTCTGACATGACATAGTTCTGTTTTCACACACTCTTTGAGCATGCGGCCGCTATCTTTGCTTTGCGACTTCCTAATATCGCTTCTTGTCTGGTTCTATGTCGAAGAAAGCATTACCCAGCTTGTTAAGGAAGCGAATCCACTTTCTTTGGTTCCGTTGCGAGCGAGACGTGATTGTCCAATCGCAGATCATTTGTGTATCTGACTTCGCCGTTTATGCGGCAGTGTGATTCGATTGTTATGGTTTCACCATAAACATCTTGTGCTTCTGCGCCTGTCTCAAGCAGGACTTTCTTGCCGTAAATGCTTTCCGCGCGTGCATCTTTACCTATGACGACCTCGTCTGCTTTTATCGGTCCCTGAACTCTGCCTCGTCTTCCTATTTCGACGTAACGACCTATTGCCCCCTCTTTGGTCGTGATCGCCCCACCGACTCTGATGCTTTCTTCTGCCGTTGCTTTTCCAGCGTTCAGAAGTCCGCCGACCTCGATTGTTTTGGCAGAAACTTCATTGTGCACTTCTACCTTGCCTCCTACTTCAAGACTGCCCGCGATTTTCAGTGATTCACCTACCTCCAGTGTTCCTCCCACATCAATCTCTCTTCCGACACCTGACCCTGTTATCTCAACCCTGCCTCCCACATCTATCTCTTCGAATTCCACATCCCCCTCAACTTTGAGTGAGCCTCCCACGTCTATGCTTCCTCCTTTACTCTTGCTTCCCAGACGTACGGTTCCGCCGACGTCAATTTCCCTAAACTCCAATTGACCCTTGGACTCGAAGCTGCCTCCGACGTTTACTTTCAAGACTTTCCCGCTCGCTACCTTCGCAGTGCCGCCAACATCCAATTCTTGGATGTTCGCCTCAGACTCTAACGCAACGCTTCCTCCGACATCCACTTCCTTGCTCTCTGTCTCTCCTCGCGCCACGAAGCTTCCCCCAGCATCTATGCTTTCTGTCTTCACTTTCCCATCGACTTTCAAGCTGCCCCCTACGTCAACATCATCAGCCTGCAGGTCTCGGCTTACGTACAAAGATTCGTCGACATCTACGCGCCTCGCGATTAGGTTGCCATAGACTTCCATCTTGCCGTCCTCAACCCGTATATCATCTGCTACCGTCATGTTTCCGCGAACCACCAAATCACCCTCTGCCTCCAGCTTCTCAGCCGAGAGATCACACTCAAAAAGATCGTTCCCTTGACAGTAAACCTTGCCCAGCACTTTCACCGCAGCTTGTGTTCCGGTGCCGCTGACTACTGTATCCCGACCGACTATTAGATCTCCTTCGACAGTATCTAACGTTCTCTTGGTTCCGGAAGGGACACTTATTCTGGCAGTCATGATGTTTTACCTACAAGTTCATGATTAGTTTGACACTTAAAAGCAAGACTCACGTATTGTGACTACAAGCTGTCTGTATTTTATACAACTTGTTAGTTTGACCTGACTGCCTTTGCAGGGTGGACACTTGGATCTGGAATGGCAGGAAGAGGAGCCTCAGGAATGCTTGGCACCTATGTGCATACAGGATGGGAAAGCTGGTATCCAAAACTCCTGAAACCTTTGACTGAAGCCTATTAGTTTCTTGCAGCTCTGTCTTGTCGTCTGCATCTCAAGCATAATTTGATGTGCTACCAACTGCTAAGGCCACAAGTGGAGATATCTCCCGAAAACTCGCTTTTGACTC
>CAYGYP010000217.1:0-4140 GCA_964354115.1 uncultured Candidatus Bathyarchaeia archaeon
TTGCCTTTGGTCTATCACCTATTGCACAGCTGAATCTTCTGGTTTTCTTCGGAATCCCGGCACTAAGCGCGGTTTGCATCGTCATGTTGAATAGTATTCTGCCCGAGGAGGAATAGAAGTGTACTTCGAACGGAGATACAGAATTGCCGTCTGGGCCGTTTCAGGCGCAATCGGACTGGTTGCCATGTTGACCCCCATCTTTCTTGGGCTTTACATGCCTGAGCAGCCATATATCATCCCGATAAGTCAGAAAGTGAATAACATTCTTGTTTTAGGTTTCATAATAGCCCTTGGTTTTCCAGCAATTGTCGAGTTCAGCAATTACAGGTGGGGCATACAGGTTGATAAGAATATTCCGAGGCTTCTACGAGACATCACTGAGGCCATCCGGTCAGGCATGACACTCCCTAAGGCACTTGAGGACGCGTCTCAGAGAAACTACGGGGCTGTATCAAAGGAGCTTGAGCATGCAATGGCTATGTTTAGCCTTGGGGCAAGCTTTGAGGATTCACTCATGTCTTTTGCTCGACGGCTTAAGCGTCCGGGTGCCTTGAGATTTTCAACTACGTTGATTGAGGCTCATCAGACAGGCGGCAAATTAATCGAAGTGCTCAATGCAAGTGTGGAGCTCTCCTCGAACCTTGAGGAGTACAAGGATGAGCAGTACACTAACATGAGGCCGTACATGATGACCATGTACATGACTACGATCATATTTCTGACAATGGCCTACGTGATATTACATCAATTTCTTGCCCCGCTGTGCGTAGCTGCAGGCAGCAGTTCAATGCAAAACTCCGGGTTGCTAACAGGCGTTCTGAACATCAACTACTATACTTCGCTTCTCTTTTGGGCGTCAATTCTTGAATCAGCCTTCGCCGGTCTCATATTGGGAAAAATCGTGGATCGAGCGCTTTCGGCAGGCTTGCGTCATTCGGTAATACTGATAGTTGCGACGCTCGTGTTCTTCAATATTTCGTTCATGTGAGAGAGTTGAAATGGAAGAAGCGCAAATAACAATAGAAGCCAACGCTCAAGACGACGAAGAGGATTTCTTACGCAAGCTTATCAAGAAAGGAGTTTTGGTGCTTAAGCCCAGCCTCAGCAAGCAAGGAGTGCGCTACGCTGAGGCTGAGGAGATCTGGAAAGTTGATCTGGCGGATGCAAAGGCTATCATCGCGAAATTGGCAGAAAAGGGCGCGCTCAAACCTGAATTCGTAGATCGCGTTTTAACCTGTCCAAAATGCAGTTCACCTGAGGTTTTTTCAAAATACGCTTGTCCAAAATGCGGATCTCACAATGTGGAATTCACTGAACTTATTGAACACAAAAAATGCGGAAATATCGGTCCAAAAGACAGCTTTGCCAAAGGTTCCTCTTTGATTTGCCCGCGCTGTCAAACTGAACTCAAAAGGGAAATGAGCGACTATCGCACAATAGGGAATTTCTACCAATGCGAAAAGTGTGGACACCGCTTTGACAAGCCCGATGTCATTCACATCTGCCAAAACTGCGAAGTGATCTCCACATATCAAGATGCAAAATACGTCAGAATATTCGCTTACAGGGTAGCCGAAGAAGCAATGAAAGGCTTCCAGACCGAATTGCCTATCCTCGCAAACGTCAAAAAGATCCTTGTGAATGAAGGTTTCAAGGTTCAACTACATGTTAAAGTGACGGGGACTTCGGGAGCTCAGTCCCCATTTGACGTCTTGGCAGAGAAGGGTACAGCACGGCTTGTTATCGACGTTTCCACAACTGGAAGCAAGAACGACATAATTGGGCTTCTGGCCAAAAAAGTCGACGTTAACCCAACTGGAACCATAATCATCGACTTATCGGGTCAAGATGAGATAACCAACCTTGGAAAAGTCTTCGGCATAACCGTCTTCAAAGCCGGGGACAATCAAGATTTGCCAGAAGACTTCAAAAGCTTTCTGGAATCATCCTCTCCAAGAGAAGATTCAGGAAAGCGAGCGAGACGTGGAGGAGGTTAAAGTGTTGCTACATTTCATAAGGGGGTTTAATGTTTGCCAATGAGCAAAACCAAAGTTTCATTGTATGGAGTTGCACGCAAAGTAATTGAAGAAGCCACAACCACAGCTCTCGGACCAACTTGTAACACTGTTATTGAATTCCACCTCAAACAAAAGTTTGGCAGAGACCCCTCCGAAGTATTCGTAGAAGACCCAAGGACCTTTTACATAGCGCTGAAAGAGATTTTCGGAGCAGGTGCCGAGAGCATCATCAGCTTGATCGGCACTTATCTCGTGAACGAATACGGCGTGACTGGCAGTGCAGAGAGATTCGTGAACCTGGTGGTCAAGGGCGATGAATCATCAAAAAACAAACTTGAAGAGATACTGTCAAAAATAGTTGATCAAACAGAGAACTAGAGACTCGACTTTCGATCAGCACATAATCGTCTTTTGGCCCTCGGCTGATAGCCATTGGATTGATGAAAACCAACTGACCGCTCGCTTGTGTATCAAGAACACGATCCGTGCTATATTCTTCCATGTACTCTTTCTGTTACTAAACTCAAGCTTGTAGCCAATTCCATGAACGAGTGGCGTAGGACCTCGCTTTCGTCCATGCCGAGGCTGTGGCATATCCTTTCCAGAATCTTCTTCTGTTCAGGGGTCAGATAGACCTTGACGACTTTTCGTGGCACAAGAATCTTCTCCTGCTATTCCAAGGCTCAATATCGCATCTCAAATCATAAAAGCATTTTTAGCATAGAAGTCTGAAGTTTCACAGCTTACCAATGGCGCTGGAAGGAACATCAGTGCATAAAAGAGGCAAGTTTTGGCCCTAGATTGTCTCTTGAGCTTCGCGTTTCTTTCTACAGTTCAAAGAAAACATGGTTCAACTAGAATATGCGCGTGTGTTTTCTGGTGGGTTGTTTTAAACCGGTATTCTTGCCAGTTCACGCAAAATATTTGTAAATCAAGCTTAAATATCGCAGAACGCGGCAGGACCATGTTCGAAACGCGTATAGAAGCTCCAGAATAGGCCAGCTTGAGAGAACAGGGCTTTCTCAGCGGAACTTGGCGAAGAAGGTTCTTTGGTGCGCGCAGACACACATTTTGACGAAACGACAACGAGTTCAAATCACGCCGGGACGCACCAAGGCATACACACACCTTCTAGATTGTTCTGGTTTTGTTTGGTCGTATTTGTTAGCGCGAGCGACATTAATCAACAGTTATAATAAACACCTTGGATATTGCTATTTGAGAAATTGGCATGTTTCGTAGTCTAACTGGATTTGGCCAGTTTATTTCCGTCGAAAGAGGGTTCATGCTTTTTATGATATCCCTAGGAGCAACATTTCTAATAGAAAAGAACCTTTCCTGGTTTCAAGCGATTTACCTCGGCTTCATCGTGTTTTGCGGTTGGTGCGGAGTAGACGCAATGAATAATATCTATGACGTGGACTTGGATGCTAAGTCTGATCCTGTCAGGGCAGAGTATACAAAGGACATTGGAAGAATAGGAGTATGCGTGTCAATTCTTTTCTGTGCATTGTCCATCAGTTTGGGTATAATTACATGGATCCCGTTAGTACCTGTTCTTACGTTGATAGGGATTCTCGTTGGTGTTTTATATTCAGTTCCGCCGTTCAGATTGAGACAAACGATATGTAAACCCTTGGTGAATCTCTCCGTTGGAGCCGTTCCTGTTCTAATGGTCGCTGCACTCTCTAGTGTTTTTTCTGCCAGTGTCATTTCCTTAGTCTTTCTCATTGGTGTAACAACAGCCGTGAACAGTCTATGGGAAGACTTGGCGGACTACGCTTCAGATTCTAATAGTCGTGCAAGAACAATGCCGATTGTGTTGGGTTTTGAGCGCGGCCTCTATTTGACGATTGTAATGGGATATTGCCTTATTCCATTCATGGTTCTCGTTGGCATTCTGTTCCGATTGAACACACTCTATTACCTTGTCTTCTCAGCACTTGTGGCTTACATGTCACTCCGTTTAATTCAAAAACGATCCGTGCTCTTTGGAAAATCCAGGAATAACAAAGAATCTATGCATAAACTGGGAGAAACTTTAGCCAAAGACTTTGTGATTATAGCAATAATACAAACGACAAACCTAATGCTAAGCAGTTATCTGGCGCTATAGCACGTT
>CAYGYP010000218.1:0-4136 GCA_964354115.1 uncultured Candidatus Bathyarchaeia archaeon
TTGCCTCATATACTGAATGTGCTGCTGCTCCATCATAAAACATTCTATGTGTATCATCTAGGGAACGATAGTTTATTCCACCTCGCTCATTACTACGGTTATCTATTGTGGTATCTATACCATCTCTGTAAATTGATCTATTGCTACCAGCATAATCAGCAGTATAATAATGGGTTGTCCCACTGACATCTATAAAAATGGAATATCCATATTCATTGAATATACAAGATGGATTTGCATCAATTTCTGTTTTAGTTCCCCATGAACCTGATGATTTAGTCCAAGAATCAACCGAAGGGCCAAAGATTTGAAGCATTAATTCTATATTGTTTTGGTCTATTACTATGCATTGGATATGTTCATATTGATCTTCGCCTAAAGTTTCAAGTTCTTCGTATGAACTCCAAGAACCACCAATTCTATTGTTATAACAAAGATTTTGATTAGCCGATAAATGACTACGTTCAGATGCAAAGAAAATATGAGGTATATTATTGCCATCAATAGAAATAGAACATCGTGCTACAGCAGCATAACCGTAATCTCCTTTGTGGGGATTATAATAAACTGTTTCCCATGTGCCAAAGGCATCAGTGGAAGTATCAAAAGCACAATAAGCTATATCACGGGTCGGGCTTCCTGTATCAGTTGTTCCAGCAACAATATGGATTACATCATTTCCATCAATGGCTATATATGCTTCATCAAAAAATGACGCTCCAGGAAACATATTTCCTACAGGGCTTGAAGCAATTAATGTCCAAGTTACACCAGTATTTATTGATTTATGGAAAGTAATAGAAGCTCCGTAGTCATTTACAGCAATATATATATCCCCATTGCTTGCAGTAACAATACCTATCGGGGTTGCATAAGTCCCACTACATACCACCACATCACTATGCATAATAATATTTCCTAATCATTGTGTACGATGTGAACAACTAAATCTGATCCAGCAGTTCCAGACCCAATTTGGTCAATATGAGCAGTAAGATAATCATCTTCGTCCCATGCTGGTACATCAATGTCAGTAGTATAGCCAAAAAGTCCAGAATCTAAAATTGTTGGTCGATGTGCTTGATTTGTAAAAATAGTTACTCCATTCTTATGCACATCAACTATGATACTGCAATCAGTCGGAGCAGTGGCTACAGATAAGAATACTTTTGATATTGTTTGATTACTTCCCAACTCATTGTAAAGATGTAATGGATTGTCTGCTACTGTTAAATCACCCACAAAGGTTAATATGGTTTGATGAGCATAACTCGCTGCTGCTCCTGCTGTAGTTCCACTTATAATAATATCTGTGGAATCATCTCCTGCGTTATCTATTGCCCAAACAGTTCCTCCTATAAAATTAAGATAACTACGTCTAGTTCTAGTAACTCCTTCGTCTTGTATCAGATAAGGAGCAGGATAATCATTTCCAGCCACAATGGGTCGTAAATCATAAATCTCACCCCAAGATATTGCTGTTGTTCCAGACAATAATCTAACCGCCCCCAATGGAATTGCTGCATCAACAGGGAGAGCAGGTAAATATGGAATAATTTGTGGGGTTGTTATATTAGCAACATCAAAAGTTGCTCCAGCAATAACTTGGACAGACCCACTAATATCTAAATAAATTACAACCAGTTTTGCAGTGTCATTGGTAGGTTTATATGGCAGTAAATTGGGAGAGTTAATTGCTCCTGCATATATCCAAACATCATTCCAATAATATACATCTGGATTAATATATACATAACCCGATCCAACACTGCCTGATGTTGGACTTATCAGTAATGGCATAAATTGACGGTCATATACCCAAACAATATCTGACCCCCAACTATCATCAGGGAAACTATGTTGTGCTCCATGACGAGGCAGATAAGATGAAGTTCCCCAATTACTATATTGTCCAAGATTTCTGCCTTTGATAATATATCGGCTGAATGTAGCATCTCTGATAACAATGACAGGTAATCCATAGACAGGGGATACTTGACCATTATATGCCTGGATTACTTCATTGGGATCACCTCGCAGACGAACATAGACATATCCATCACGTTTGGGTACTTCAACCAAAGTTTGCCCTTTGAATTGGCATCCCAATAGACCTGGAAATTCTATGATATTATTTTGCTTTATGGCATCCAGAGTATTTAGAGATTTAGTAAGTCGTCTTTTGCCTGTCATAGTTTATCCTTATTATTCAGGCCAATAAGGAGAATAATTGCAAGGAAGATTTTCTTTCAAGATAAGTAGATTTAAATCACCATCAAGTAAAATAATTTCTCCTGCCAAAATACGCATGGCAAATGGGGGATTAGGAGCAATTTCCGCATGTGGTGGATTTTCATCATGAGGCCATTCTACAGAAATGACTCTATCTAATGCTGGATTAACTAAGGATTTTCCAACAATACCATTTACTGTAGCAGTCCATATCATATCATCATTTTTATCATCAATGGCAGAAGAAGCACCAAATATTGCTTGTATTGGGACAGTTGTAAGAACCACTCCTCCAGGGTCATCAGGGTAAAATACTTCTCCAGTACCATCATTTATAGCGTATGCATGTTTCTTACCATTATAAAGATGAGCAACTGGATAATTACGCCATATATATAACTTTACAAGATTGGTTAGTGGATAGGCTTGTAGCAATACAGTTTCATAATCCACTCTTTCCGCTGTATAATAATAAGTTCCAAGACCAACAGGATCAACTGCACTTGATCCCAAAGAATGAAATTCGTTAACATTATATTCTTTGTCTCCACCAGCATTCCATCCAGCACAATCAACTTTTACATTAGCAGCCCAAAAAATATTTGCTCCGTCTATTATTAATGTTGGGCAGGGACAGAATGGATTTCCCGTGGGTGGACATGCAGGAGGGAAAGTCCATTCTGGAGGTACTCTACTATTTTCAATTATATCTACAGCAGTACATAATTTGCCTTGACGTATGCTTGGCTTAGTTACTCCTATGGGCCTCAAGAAATTAGTATCATCATCCCAAGGCAAATTAATATCTATATCACAATTATCAGTACCGTAACAAACAACTTTTATTCCATACATAGGCCAAGGCCAAGGCCAAGTCGGGTCATCCCATGCTCTCCATTGGGTAATTTTGAAAATGGCAATTATATAATCACGAATACCATATTTGACATGATTTATTGAAAGAAGATTGCCACCAAGACCCATAGACATGATTTGTCCACTGAGACTTGTAAAATTATTTATGGTATATACAACTGAATAAGAACATGCATCTTTGTCCCATGTAATTTTTATAAGTTCTGCTTTATAAGGCCAAGGGAAACCACCACCAAAATCAGGTGGTATTCCAGGTTCATGTTCATATCCCATATACATCCATCTTACTGTATATGCTGTGTTATTGTCAGCCATGCAAAATGAAGTGGCAACACTCATAACGCCAGGAGCATCAAGGTCACAAGGTGTAGCAATTTTATTATAAAGACTTATCCTTTGAACCACGTTTTAGTACTCCAACTAATCAGGTGAAATAAATGTTGCTGTAAAGACATGATCGAATGACATATCAACTTGGATACCAGCCAAAATAGGATCACCAGTTGCTAGATATGTAGCAATTAAGTGAGTGACTTTTTTGAGGGATTGACCCACATAACCAATAGACGCATTTTCACCTGGAACATAAGTATCCCAACAAGTAGCATCACTTGTAGAACCTCCAGAAAGTATAGGAATGGCTAGTATATTGGCTACACTGCCTGTAACAGAACTGCCAGAAATACCAGAATATATCATCTCCCAATAATGACCATTTAATTTTATATTTGCGGCAAGCCCTAATATAGGAGAAATATAACTTCCAGTTGCAGTTTCGTCTATTCCAGCAAAAGTTCCAGAAGCCCACTCAGTTGATTTAGCAAAAATCTGAAATGGGATACTGCTAGTACCGGAATAAAAACTAAAAAGCACATCTGTTATAGTACCACTAAACATTATTTCCTCTAATTGCAATCATCATCTACGAAGTTAAGGTTTATTGTAGTAATAATAAAAACTCCATTGTGATATACATTTACTCCAATAACAGGCCAAGTAATAGGAGGAATTACTGGAGGCCATGTTGG
>CAYGYP010000219.1:0-4122 GCA_964354115.1 uncultured Candidatus Bathyarchaeia archaeon
GAATATCCACAAGAGATTTATCCATGAAGCCTCTAACGAAGACTTCGCAGCGAGTTGCTCAGAGGAATACAAGGATTGGCGAAGAAACCGATAGCATTCGACAGAATCCTGACCGAAGCCATAGACACTGCCTTTTCATCACTAGGCAACTCCGCCAAACAGGCCATTTACTTTCACCTTAAAGACAAGTTCAAAATAACAAGAAACGATATTCCCAATCGACTCAAAGATTTTGATGAGGGCCTCGAGAAGATCTTCGGGAGGGGGGCCGGATTTCTGGAAATTCTAATAATGAAAAACCTCCACGAAAGAGTCGGGCAGCCTCTTGAATGGGATGAAGGCAAAGAGCTTGCTTTCATCGATTATGTCAACGCGGCGAAGCATAGCTACGAGAAAGAATGAGTGAGACCGCGGCTACGCACGCAGGTTCTTGCCGGTTTAGAATTCAAAGCTTACTGATCCATATTTCTACTTCACAAACAATTTATCAAGGCTTCATGAAGTTTCATTCAACCGAGTGATTCCGATTTGAGGTCTTTCAGAAATGTCGTAGAAATGGACGAAGACACAATTTTGGATGTGAAGAAGGACGGAGGTGAATTGTGTGGATAAAGCTGCGAGAATCCTCGTTGTCGATGATGACGAGAACATAAGGAAAGTGCTTGTGGCCATACTTCAAGATGAAGGATATGCCGTAGACTCAGTTGGCACTGCACAGAAAGGGATAGAGGCAACAAAAAGAAAATTCTACAACATAGGTCTGATAGACATTAGGCTTCCAGACATGGAAGGCACCGAGCTTCTAACGCAAATGAAAGAGACGACACCTAGAATGCGAAAAATAATCATCACAGGATATCCGACCCTTCAAAACGCAATAGAGGCTGTAAACAGAAGAGCAGACGCATACATAATGAAACCCTTCGACGTAAAGAAGGTTCTCGAAACGATTGAAGACCAACTGAAGAAACAGGATGAGGAAAGAAATTACAGCCAAAACAAGGTTGCGGAGTTCATCGAAACGAGGGTAAAAGAATTGACCGTCAATGAGGTGAAAAGCAAAAAACCCTAACCGCTCCTCATTGCCATCTAATCCCTTTATCGACAATTTTCACTACTACAGTTTGGAAAGGTTTCTGCGCACAAATTGCCAGTGATGGCTGATTTTGAAACCGAGCTTCTGCAAAAGAGTTATCCATGAAAGATTCTGTTCGCTAGTATACAGTGCAACAGATTCCATTCCCTTCTCAAAAAGGAAACTCATCGCTCTGACTGTTAGAGCCGATGCAAGATTTTTGCCGCGACGTTCCGGAAGAGTCGCGGCGGTCCCACGTAGCCTCTCCTGCCACTGAAAAACCCGTTGTATTACGTGTCTGGTTTTGCAGCGACAACAGAAACCATCGCCCCGTCGACTTCCCCAATCTGAATCCATTCCTCATCAAACGGCGGGCTTTCAATCTTCCACCTTTCGATGTCACCTGTCCCTACTCTTTCCCAGCCAGACTCAGCATTTACAGTTTCAACAAATTCCTGCTACTCGTTCAGCCTTAAACTGCGAAGGACCGCTCCTTCTGGATACTTGGCAAAGACTTCACTTCATTAAGCCCCGCAACCATGTGATACAGCCCATTGTTAGGTTCGTATCCTCTCTCTGCCAATTCTTTGATTTCCTAGCTTCCAGCATCGACAGCCGTAAAAACAGTGCCTCTCTTTACGTATTTCTCAATTCGACTTACTAGCATATCCCTGACGATGTTCCAATCTGGAATCGCGGTGACAAACAGCCACTCAATTCCCTCACCATAGTACCCGTCGCTTCAAGCAGTTGAACCCAAGACTCGGCCCCTTCCTTCGGCCAACAGGATCTTCAGCTTTCCTTCTTGAATCCGCGAAGAAAGCCTTTCCTGATCGTAAGGGAAGAACTCGTAGGCTTATCTGTAAGCTTCATTGACCAGCTTAACAAGACTCGGCAAATCCTGGTCAGAAAAATCCCGAATTCGAATTACCATGCAGCGTCTCTAGTGCAAGCGTTGGGATTGATTATAAACATTCAGGCGTTTCTCGATTAGTATCCAGTATACACGTAAGATGGCAGCTTTGGAAAAAGAGCATCAATCAGCTCCTTGTAACTGGGCCGCACAATGAAATCTGGGTAGATTGACTCGAGTTCCTCTAGGCTTCGATAGCCAAGCAGAAGCTGCGTGAACACGATCGGGCTAAATCTTACGGCCCTGTCATGGCTACTCTCAAGACGTTGGACGTCTGTCATGATGCCGTCCTCAAACGTCAACTGAACGGCGTAGCGGTAGAAATTGAGACTCACCTTCTCAGTCATGCAACGACACTTGGACGATTTCAAACGTTTCTCAAATAGTGGTTTCATCTTGCTGAAGAGCCTCACATAATCAGTAACCCGTATCTGCCATGCATAAGGCCGAGGCTGCTCTGCCTCGCCTGAAGCCATCAAGTGTTCAATGAAGTGTTCATGGTGGCTGATCGTGCAGACCAGGGTTTCAAGTCCGAGGCTCAGGCCTTTTTCTTTGAGAAAACTCAGAATGGAACGTGCTGCAGACTTGTCAACATCTGTGACTTCTCTTAAGAACAGCTCCTTGCTTTCAGGATAGTGGTTTGTTCTAAAATATGCAATCATTTCACCGTCTTGCTCAACCGAATATCCCTCAAACTTGTACTCGGCAACCATACCTGTTTCTTCTTGCATCCTCCAGATGCCATTGTTGCGAGTAATGCGCACGTAAAACTTCCTTTGGGCCTGTGTGAACAGTTGCATGGCTTTTGAAATGTCGCCACGCGTGAAAGGTCGAACCGAGTAGGCAGACGTACAGTTGGGAATCTCGTCAAGTCTGATTCTTGTTTGTTCATCCAAGGACACAGCATACTCGTATCCAAATTGCCGATAGAAGCAGGGAATGCCTTCGATGGCAGACAAGTCGTACCGTTGTTCTGACACACGTTTGTGATATTCTGCCATCAACCTTCGTTGAAGCCCTTGATGTCGGTATTCAGGAAGAGTTGCCACGCATGCTAACTCTGCAACCTTCAGAGGGCATCCTCCGATGCTCCACTCCGAAGGAATTAGGTTGAGCGCTGCAACTATCTTGCCATGATGCTTGATGACGAAGAAGTCTTCAAGAGTGATAAATGGATGGTGATCAATCCACTTCTTCACCTGTAAATCGACCCCACTCTTTTCTCCAAAAACGTTTCGCATAAGCTCAAGATGTTGCTCTACATCATCAACTGTCCCCAAGTGCTGAAATGTGAAGTCTTCAGCCAACACTGTCAATCACTTGTTTGCTTGACTTCTGAAGAGCGTTTATCCTCATAAATCATTAAGGTCAGAGCAAGCTGCAAATAAGGATGACTGTACCTGAACACGGGAGCACGAAAACGCTTCTGCTTTGACCTTCAATCTTATTAAGGCCGAATTTTCAATATGCAAGCGGATTTGTAGATGAATGCCCCTGCCAAGAATGCCAAAGACGCCGTCTTCATAGCAATCTGCATCATGGGGTTTCTTGCAATTCTCAGTTCCACAATGTCAAAGAGTCCAGTGCTGCCTTACTTTGCCACCTACCTTGGCACCCCGAAATTCCTAGAGGGACTGGTTTATTCTGCTTCGACTATCCCAGGAATACTGATCAGCTTGCCAGCTGGTTCTCTCTCAGACATTCTTGGGCGAAGAAAGGTTTTACTGATCTCCAGCGTCGTCTTTGCGTCGGCTCCTTTTCTCTATCTCATCATAAACCTTTGGTGGCAGCTCGCTATCGTTCGTTTCTATCACGGATTTGCCACAGGAATGTTTGTCCCAGTAGCTCAAGCCTTAATAGCGGAGGCCTATCCCACTAGGCGTGGAGAACGTATCTCGCTCTTCTCTTCCGTGACAGCAATCGGAAGGAGTATCGCTCCTCTCCTTGGAGGTTCTATATTAGTTGTCACAAACCCAGGACTGCTCCCTAAGCAGTACTCGAATTTCCAAGGCCTTTACAGTGCCGTAGGTATCGTAGGCTTAACTGTCTTCATCACCGCACTGCCTTTTCTGGGTCGGAGAAGAGCCGCTAAGGATGCTAGAGAGGGAACCAATATTGATTTAAGGAGGGTCAT